>NZ_JBEYYT010000019.1:0-36732 GCF_040645715.1 Spirillospora sp. NPDC046719
GCCGGCGCCGGCTCCGGCACCACCGGCGCCCTCGGCGGCCGCGGCGCGCCCAGCCGGGTCGGGCGGCTCCGCCCCCGCAGCGTCACCGACCTGCCGAACTCCCACTCGTCCGACTCCGCCAGGTGCGCCAGCTCCACCACCGTCCCGGACGCCAGCACCCGCCCCGGCGACGTCTTCGCCAGGTCGCTCAGCCGCGCCGCCTCGTTCACCGGGTCGCCGATCACCGTGTACTCGAACCGCTGCTCGGCGCCGATGTAGCCGGCCACCACCGGGCCCGCCGAGACGCCGATCCCCGCGTCCAGCGTCGGCACCTCCGCGCGCAGCCGCACCGCCAGCTCCCGCGCCGCGCCGAGCGCCCCGCCCGCCGAGTCCTCCAGCTCCGTCGGCGCCCCGAAGATCGCCAGCGCCGCGTCCCCCTCGAACTTGTTGATCCACCCGCCGTGCCGCGCCACCACCGCCACCACCACGCCGAAGAACCGGTTCAGCAGCCCCACCACCTCGTCCGGGCCGCGCGTGTCCGCGAGCCGCGTCGACCCCGTCAGGTCGACGAACAGCACCGCCACCTCGCGCGTCTCACCGCCCAGCTCGATGTCGCCGCGCTCCAGCGCCAGCCCCGCGACCTCCTCGCCGACGTGCCGGCCGAACAGGTCCCGCAGCCGCTCGTTCTCCCGTAACCCCGCCACCATGTGGTTGAAGCCCGCCTGCAGCTGCCCGACCTCGCTCGCGTCGTACACCGCCACCTCGGCGCCGAGGTCGCCCCGCTCCACCTGCGCCATCCCCGTCCGGACGGACTTGATCGGGTCCGCGATCGCCCGCGTCGCCATGTACGTCACGTACATGCCCACCGCGATCGCCACCCCGCCCAGCCCGAGGATCGTGATCGCGAGCTGGGTGACGTCGATGTCCGGCGCCGCCAGCGCCGCGACCGCCACGCAGATCAGCCCGAACACCGGGATCGCCGTCCCGAGCGCCCACGCGAGCATCACCCGCGTCGTCACCCCCGGCAGCCGGAACCTGCGCGGCCGCTCCGCCGCCAGCACCAGCGCCGCCGCCGGACGCAGCAGCCGCTCCGACAGCAGGTACACGATCGTGCAGGTCGTCGCCGCGCCGAGCAGGCACGTCAGGCCCGTCTTCACCGCCAGCCGGCCGGTGAACAGCACCACGTCCAGCGCCGCCCAGCCCGCCGCGCCGACCCCCCACAGCGCGCCGACCAGGAACGTCAGCCGGAGCGGCCCCAGCAGGACCGCGCGACCCTGTACCCGGTCCGGCATCCCACCGCCCCGCACCAGGCTCACCACCGGACGCCACAGCCAAAGCCCCGCCAGCAGCGCGACCGGCCCCGCCACCACCGGATAGCCGAAGAACGCGATCGCGTTCACCAGGTGCACGTGCTCCGGGTCGCGCAGCGGCGGGTCCGGCACCACGAACGTCGCGAACAGCAGCACCACCAGGCCGCCGACGATGTTCGCGACCACCACCACGACCGCGAGCACCCACCGGACCCGCACCTCGAGCATCGTCCGGGGCACCCCGGGGAGAAGTCCGCGCGCCACCGTCCTGGACACTTGCGCCTCCGTCCCGGGGTCCCACGGAAATCATCGCACTAGGCGGTGGTGCTCTCCTCCGCGATCGCGACGTCCGCCGGCGCCCGCCGCTGCGAGCTCCGCCACACCAGCGGCCACCCCGCGAGGACGAGCACGAGCCACCCGGCCATCACGTACAGCGCGACCCGGGTGTCCGCCTCCCACGCGATCGTCACCGTGACGAACGCGAAGAAGGCCAGCACCAGCCAGTTGGTGTACGGCGCCCACGGCATCCGGTACGGCGCCCTCGGCAGCAGCCCGGCCGCCGCCTTCCGCCGGTACGCCATGTGCGCTACCAGGATGACGCTCCACACCAGGATCGCGCCACCCGTCGACACCGAGGTGATGTACTCGAACGCCTTGTCCGGCACCACCGCATTGATCACCACGCCGACGCCCATGACAAGCGCCGAGATGACGACGGTGAGCACCGGCACGCCCCGTCCGTTCAGCCTCGCCAGCGCCTGCGGCCCGTCCCCGTTGACCCCGGCCGTCCGCAGCATCCGCGACGTCGAGTACAGGCCGCCCGCGTTGCACGACGACAGCGCCGCCGTCAGCACCACGAAGTTGACGATGTCCGCGCCGCCCGGAATGCCGATCTTGTCGAACGCCAGCACGAACGGGCTCGCCCCGCCCTTGAACGCCGTCCACGGCACCACCGCCATGATCACCAGCAGCGACAGCAGGTAGAACAGCGCGAACCGGACCGGCAGCGCGTTGATCGCCCGCGGGATGTTCTTCTCCGGGTCCTTCGCCTCGCTCGCCGTCACCCCGACCAGCTCGACGCCCAGGTAGGCGAACATCACCATCTGCAGCGTCATCACCGTCGGGCTGATCCCCTCGGGGAAGAACCCGCCGTGGTCCCACAGGTTCGCGACGCTCGCCGACTTCCCCGCGTCGCTGAACCCGAAGGCCAGCACCCCGATCCCCACCAGGATCATCATCACGATCGCCGCGACCTTGATCATCGCGAACCAGAACTCCAACTCGCCGAAGAGCTTCACGGAGATCAGGTTGACCACGAACAGCACGACCAGCGCCACCAGCGCCGTCTGCCACTGCTCGACCCCCGGGAACCACTTCTGGACGTACTTCCCGGCGGCCGTCAGCTCGGCCATCCCGGTCGTCACCCAGATGATCCAGTACGTCCACGTCGTGGCGTACCCCCAGAACGGGCCCAGGAACTCACGGGCGTACCCGGCGAAACCCCCCTCCGCGTGCCGGTAGGTGAGCAGCTCACCGAGCGCCCTCATGACGAAGAACAGCATCAGTCCCGCGACGGCATAGGTCAGCACGAGGCTCGGGCCGGCCTTGGCGATGTTCTCCCCGGCGCCGAGGAACAGCCCCGTGCCGATGGTGCCGCCGATGGCCAGCATCTGGATCTGGCGGGTCCCGAGCCCGCGCTGATAGCCGTCCGCTTGGTCTGGGAGCTTTGCGACCACGCGTTCCTTGCCTCTCACGTCGACGGCCGCCCCTCAGGGACGGCTCTGGCCCGGTCAGACTAGGAACCGGACCCCCGAATGCGAAACACACCCCATACGCTCCGTGTCCCCCGGTCCTCCCCCATCCCGCCCGCCTCACTCGCCGCCGTTAACGAGTTGGCGCCGTCCTCGGGCATCGCGTATGCTCTCGGACGTCGCCAAAGACCGGCAGCCCAGCCGGTCAGGCCACCGCCCCGAAGCCGCTAAGCTCGAGGCAAGCAAGGTCCTGTGGAGCAGCTAGGAGTGCTCGCCACCCTGTCAAGGTGGAGGCCGCGGGTTCAAATCCCGTCAGGACCGCCAGACGCGCCGACGCGCGTCCTGGGCAGGTAGCTCAGTCGGTACGAGCGTCCGCCTGAAAAGCGGAAGGTCGGCGGTTCGACCCCGCCCCTGCCCACACCTCGTGACCAGCGAAAACGCCCCGGAGCCACACGGCCCGGGGCGTTTTTGACGACAACGCTGACGACAACGGCAAGGGAACGCCGATGGACGAGCCCCCTCTTCCCCCAGCCGAAGTACTCGCGGTCTTCTTGGAGATCAAGCGATACGTGGACTCGACGGTGAGTGCCCTTCAAGCCGCAGCCGCACCGACGGTCAACACAGCGAGCATCAGCGCGACCTTGCCAGCGCTTCAGGCCAACTTCACAGTGGCTACTTCCGAGCCTGCGCCGCTCGCAGTGTCGCGCGATGAAGTGCGGATGGCACGAGCTTGGATCGAAGGCGCAAAGGCGGCTGGCGCAGCCGCAGTTGCCGTCTCGACCTTTGAGGGGCTTCTTCAGTTCGTCGAGCGATTGCTTGACCTAGCCAAGTAGCACTCAAACGCGGCATGAGCCCATAACGCAGTGTGGCCCGGAGCCGAAGCCCCAGGCCACACTGTGAGTCGCCGTCTTCAGCCCAGGGCATCCCCGAGCTTGCGGAGGGCCGCGCGCTTCTCGTCGAGGGCGGCGTGTGCGTAGATGGTCATGGTCACCTCGATGTCGCTGTGCCCGACGATCTCTCGCACGATGTGCGGCGGAACGCCGAGGTCCAGGAGCAGCGAGACGCAGGTGTGCCGCATGTCGTGCAGCCGCATTGCGCCCAGGCCCGCAGCGGCACGTATGCGGCCCCAGCTACGGCGGAGGTTGTCCGGCTCCATGGGAGTGCCGAGGCTGGACGGGAAGACAAGTCCGTGATCCTGCCAGCGCGGCCAAGCGTCGGCCCGTTCGGCGTTCTGCTTCACCCGGTGCTCGCAGAGCGCCGTGACGCACAGGTCCGGCAGCGGGATGGTTCGCGTTGAGTCGTCGGTCTTGGGCGGGACGAACCGCAGTTCGCCGGCGACCCGCTGAAGGGTCTGGACGACCTCTAGCTTGGCGTCCTGGATTCCCGTCTCGGCACAGTGCCCGCACGGCTCACCGTCGGGGGTGCCGCCCTCTCCCCCGCAGGCCCGGCACGGTTTAAGGGTGATGTCCTCCCATCGCAGGCCGAGCAGTTCCCCGCGCCGCAGGCCGAGGCAGAGCGCCAGGACGTAGAGCGCATACAGCCGCTCGTCTTGCGCCGCCTTGAGCACGGCCCGCGCCTGGTCGACCGTGAGACCACGGTTCACCTTGTACTTGGGTGTGGTGACCGTGACGAGGCGGGCGACGTTCCGCGTGAGGATCTCTTCCCGGACGGCCGATTGCAGGGCGTTGCGGAGCACGGCCAGAACGAACTGAACCATGCGCACCGAGAGCCGGGACTTGCAGCACTCGCCGCCCTTGAGGGCGCAGCAGCGCGGCTTGTCCCGGCTGGCGTCCCACCCGTGCCGGCAGCACTGGCACGACTCGCGGACGGTGGTGATGAACGCCCGAACGTCGCGGCCGTCAGCTTGCCGAGTCGCTTCTTACCCAGGCCCGGGACCAGGTGGAGCCGGATGACGCTCTCGTATCCCTGGACGGTCTTGGGGCGCCGCTCGACTCGGACGATGTTGTCCAGCCAGTACGCGAGGTACTGCTCTACCGTCCAGCTCACGGACGCGATCGGGACACCGTCGTCGGCCTGCGCCTTGAGCTTGACGTACTTCGCGTGGCATTCCTCGCGGGTCTTGCCGTACACGCTGACGCGCTTGATCGACCCGGCGGTGGTGGGGACGAACACCTTCGCCTCATATCGTCCGTCCTTGCGCTGGACGATCGTCCCTTCGCCGTTGGCACGTCGACGAGAGCGAGCCTTCCGAGGCTTGCGCGGTTCGGGTTCCTCGGGCGTGGCGAGTGCAGTCGTGGTCATCAGGCAGCAACCTCCGAGAGCTGGTCGAGGCATTCGGCGAGGGCGTTGACGGGGACCAGACGGCGACGGCCGATCTTGACCGTGCGGAGCTGGTTGGAGCGGATGAGGTTGTAGAGCGTCCACCGGCTCACGCGGAGCCGTTCGGCCGCTTCGTCGACGGTCAGAACCAGGTCGTTCAATGCGTCGTGCTCCCTTGAGACATGGCGAATGGGTCGAGGGCCGGTAGAGGCTTGCCGGTGAGGGCGGCGGTGAGGAGTGCTTCGCCGGGGGTCATGCCTTGGCCGAGGTAACGCCAGTGCGCGACGACCAGGACCTGGTCGTCGTCGAAGGGGAGGCGCCCGGTGGTGATCTCGTGGGCATGTTCGCGCTGGTTGTGCTCGATACGTGCTTGGCGGAGCGCGCCGAGGGTGGTCGAGTAGCGGCGTGATTTGGTGGAGAAGTGGCCGCGGAAGCCGAGCATGTGCGCCCACTCGGCGAGCCGCAGCTCCGCGTACTCCTCCAGGGCACCCAAGCGAAGGCATTCGGCGATGAGCCGCCGGGCGTGCGCGGTCACGGGCAGGTCGGCCAGGTCGTCGGTTGCTCTGATGCGGCGGTCGAGGGTGCCGACGCATTCGGCGGCTTTGGTGGCGTACTTGGCGATGTAGCCCGCCACCGCGTTGTCGGTGAGGTCCCCGGTGGTGGTGATCGGTCGCATGTCGACCTGAGAGCCCCACTCGTGTGTCATGGCCGGGACGTCGCCCGCCGCTGGAGTCAACACCTTGACCGCCCTGGCCGCGTGGTCGACGGCCGCCTTGAGGAGCTCATGCGTCGCCCAGGCGGGCGGGGCGGCGTCGGGGCCGCCGGGTCCGTCGAGGCGGATGACGGCGTGGAAGTGGACCAAGCCGCGCCGCTGGTACTCGGCAACCTTGGCGAAGGAGACGGTGAGCACCTCGCGCAACTCGGCGACCCGCAGGCCCGCCGACCGAGCGACGTACCGGCGGAAGGCGAGCGTGAACCGCCGCCACAGCTCAGGGGCGTGCGCGTTCCAGAGCACGGCGCCGGAGTAGTCGAAGCAGTCCGGGCAGATCGGTTGCCCGAGCTGGGGGTCATCGGCGCTATGCCGGACGGTGCACGACACCGGCCGCCCGTGCGGGCAACTTCCGCCGTTCCTGCGAGGGTGGCAGGACACGAGGGCGCCGCCGGCCCCGGTGCGTCGGGAGTGGACCGGCCCGAACGAGGGCGCGGTCAGGGTGACGAACGCGGCCGGATGCTGGGTGACGGTGTCGGGGACGCCTTTGCCGCCGACGAGTCCGGCGCGGACGAGTTGGTAGGTGTCGGCGCGGTAGATCTCGGCGCAGGCCGGGCAGCGGGAGGCGCGCCGGGTCTTGCACGCCACTCGCAGCACCCCGCCGGGTTCACGGGCGGTGGAGTAGCGGTGCAGGACGGCGCCGGTCATGGGGTCGATGTGGTCGACGCTGCCGCGTAGGTGGATGGGTTGGGCGCATCCGCCGGTGGTGTGGGCGCGGCGTGCCCAGGCGCGGAAGTCGGGCCGGTTGAAGCGTTCGGCCATGTCGCGCGCGGCGAGGGCGGTGACGTGTGGCGCGGGATGCGGCACGATGGCCAGGTCTCCTATCCGTTCAGGTGGCTTGGGGACGAGCCCCCGGCGCGGCGCTCTTGCTTGGCGGCTTGTGGGCCGCGCCGGGGGTGACTCAGAACGCGGTCACGAAGCGCGAGAGCGCGTCGGCCAGCAGCGCCAAGCCGCTGAAGATGGCGCGGACGGCGTGTGCGGCGTTCTCGGGATGGTTAAGGGCGAACAGGCCCAGGACGAGCCAGAAGGCGGCGAAGCCGCAGCGGCGCAGGAACATCGCGGTATCCCCCTCAGCAGATGTGGCCGTGGCCGTCGCAGTCGGGGCAGGTGGATCCGTCGGAGGCAACGCCGCCCCCGCCGCAGGTCCCGCAAGCCCAGCCGTGCACGACCAGGGCAGGCAGGGGCGGGCGCTCGTCCTGGTCGCTGCGGCCGGACGGGGGCAGGTGTGGCGCGGTCATCAGGCCAGGCCCCAGCGGTTGCGGCGGGCGGGCTTGTAGACGGCGGTGTAGCGGATCCGGCCGAAGGCGCGGCGGGCGGTGCAGTACCCGCCGAAGGCGATCCAGTCGGCTACCTCGGCGCCGAGGAGTTCGGCGATGTGGTGGATCTGGGCGCGGCCCTCGTCGTCGCTGGTGGCGTTGATCCACACGGTGTAGGTGGTGCCGAACTCCTCGACCGGTACGGCCGGGTTGGCTTCCAGGTAGTCGGCCAGCTTGCGCAGGCCGGTGATGGTCTGGTGCCGGGCGAACAGGTCACCGGGCACCACGGGGTGTCCCGAGCAGACGACGCGGGTCCGGGTGGGCATGGTGGGCAAAGTCATTGCGTGGTCTCCAGACGGGTTCAGACGAGGGACGCGGGTTCGGTGCGGATCTGGCGGAGCAGATCGGACGCGAGCTGGTTGGACACGCCGAGGCGGGCGCGGAGCGCGTCACGGGTGATCGGCTTGCCGTGCCGGTCCTGGTGCTCGGAGGCGACGCGGCGCGCGAACTCGACCAGCGGCGCCGCCGGAGCCGGATCGGGCGAGGGCGCCGCGGGCTCGTCGACGGTCGGGACGGGAACGGGGATCTCGGTTTGCCCGTCCTGCCCCTCGTCGGCCCGGTGGGTCCGGTCGTCCTGGATGGGGCGAACGGCCGGGACGGGTTCGACGGCCGGGGGACGGTCGTCCTCCCACACCACCCACGGCGAGGACGGGAGGCCGGAGGAGTCCGGGACGGGGGCCGCCGCCGGAGCCTCGTTGTCCGCCGGGGGCGGGACGGTCTTACGGCGCTCCAGCATGGAGACGGCGACCAGGAACGCCAGGGCGGGGGTGCCGGCGGTGATCCAGCCCCACACCGACTGATCCGCCTGCGCCAGGTTCGCCGCGAGGGACAGCAGGATCCCGCCGACCAGAACCAGCGTCGGCCACGACAGCCGCCCCGTCGCCCGGCCGGTGCGCTTGTCCCGTTGCCGCTCCCCCGCCGCCATGACGCAGGTCAGGTCGATGCACACCGCGATGGCCCAGGCCATCCACCCGCGCTGTCCGTGGTCGGTGGCGGTGTCGCGGATGTGGGTGAACGACCCAGCCGCCGCGATCCCAGCCAGGATCACGACCGGCGCGGAGTCGGCCACCGCTGCGAGGATGCGCCGCATCAGGCGGCCCGCCGGACGTCGACCAGGGCCAGCAGCGCGGCCAACTCGGCGTCACACCGGTGCGTGTCCGCCCAGTCGTCGACCTCACCGGAGCGGGACGAGGCGAACGACTCGGCGCACCGCTGGCAGCGCGCGACGTGCAGGGACAGGAACTCGTCCCACTCGACGCCGACCAGCCACACGTCCCAGGACGACACCGGGGACGGCGACGACGAGCCGCAGGACGGCGCCGGGACGACGGCGAACCGGGGACGAGGACGGGGACGAAGGACGCGGAAGCGAGCGGTCATCGGGCAGCCTCCAGAACGGGTTTCGGGCATGGGTCGGTAGGGACGTGGCGCGATCGGGGCTCACGCCGAGCCGAAGGAGAGAGGAGGAGCGGCGTCTACGCGGCGGGGAAGAGGACCGGGACGGAGCCGATGAGGGTTTCCCAGTCCGGGGTCAGGTGCGCGTACTCACGGGCCGCCTGTTCGGCCTCGTGCTCGGGGACGTAGACCGATCGGGCGCGGTGCCAGGCGCCGTCTTGACCGGCGACCACGCAGACGCCGGGAGTCTCGGCGGGGATGGCGCGGGCAGCGTCCAGGGCGGCCGGGTCGAGGTCGCCGAGGGTCATGTTCGCCGTCTCGGGGTCGTTGACGCGGTGGCAGACCCGCCCGGAGAGCTGCGCGCGCAGGGCGGTGACGCCGGGTCCGAGGTCCGAGCCGATGCGCTGCCCGCACACGATCAGGTAGACCGCGAACGCCCGGCCGAGCTGCGCCACCCGCAGCAGCGCGGTAGCCGTGCGCGATACCTCGTCTTTCTCGGACTTGTCGGCCATCAGGAACAGTTCGGCGACCTCGTCCACCAGGACCACCACCGGCACCGGCCGTAGGGATTCCGGCAGTGTCCAGACGTTGCGGGCACCGTGCCCACGGCATAGCGCCATGCGGTTCTCTACCTCGCCGACGAGATCGGACAGCAGGTCGACGGACTCTTTGCGGTTGGTGGCCAGCGCCGACAGGCGAGGCGCGTAGGGGGTGAACTCGACCCCGCCCTTGAGGTCGAAGCCGACCAGGGCGACCGGTTGCGGGGCGAGGTCACGGATGATGGCGTTGGCCAGGTTGGACTTGCCGGACTGTGTCGCCCCGGCGTTGAGCCAGTGCGGGACGGTGCGGAAGTCCATCACCCAGTCGGCCCCGTTCTCCAGCTTGCCGGGACGGACCTTGAGCAGTTCGGCGGGCGCCGGCGACAGCGTCACCTCGGTGAGCGGGTCGCGCATCGTTGCCCAGAGGGTGACGTAGCCGGGCCGGACGTCGACCACGCGGACGGAGTGGACACGCCAGGCGTGCGCGATGCCTTCGGCCGCCTTCTCGTAGTCCGCGGGAACCTGTCCGTCATGCAGGCGGAGCCGCATGCGCCACCCGAGCCGGGTCGGCCGGAGGATGCCCAGGCGAGGGGCGCGTTCGACGTCGACCCGCCGCACCCGCCGCTTCTGCTCGACCACCGTCGCGGCGTTACGAGCGGCCGGGCCGAGGACCGGGACGGCGTCGAGGGTGAGGCGGAACCGGCGGCGGTTGCGGGTCAGCTTGCAGCCCGAGGCGACGTGATGCCACGTCAGGTAGACCAGCGCGGCCCGCATCGGGAAGCCGACGCCGTACCAGAACGACACCGGGTGCCACCGGCGCCAGGCCCAGAGCCCTGCCGCCGCAGCGGCCGAGACCCCGAGCGCCATGAGCACGTCGTTCATGACCAGGCCGCCGTTCAGGCCACGTCCGCCGCAGCGGAACCGGCCGGAGCGTCCTGCACAGCGACCGGACCGGCGAGCGCGATCCGCGACGCCCGGTAAGCGACACCCCACCGCTTCTGACCGCCGATCACCTGCTCCCACGGGAACGCCACCAGCCCGACCGGCGTCACGATCTGCCCGATGCTCACCTCCTGGTCGCCGGGCACCGACACGTTCACCAACTCGACCCGCCCCATGGCGTCGGCCGCCGACAGCCCGACCGTGAACACCGTCTTACCGTCACGGTCCACCTTCACCTCCCCCGTCTCCTGATTCACCAGCTTGGGACGCGGCGCGGACACGCACACGAACGTGAGCGCCGACAGATCCACCGGGATGTTGCGCACGAGGAACCTCCAGAGTTCCGAAGACCACTTGGACAACATAGTCTGCCTAGTCATCCAAGCTGTCAAGGACAGCATGGTTTTCTTGGCGGGTCGGGTGTGCTGAACTTGAGTCGGAGCCCCCGACGGAAGGCAGATGAGTGGTCGAGAGGACCGGACGGCCCGGGTACCTGCAGATAGCCGATGACCTGCGGCAACAGATCCGGGACGGGCGACTCGCCGCCGGGCAGGCCCTACCGTCGACGGCCAGGCTCCGCGAGGAGTACGACGTGTCCGCCGGGGTCGTGAAGGCCGCCATCAGCGTGTTGCGGACCGAAGGCGCCGTGATCGGCCAGCAGGGCAAGGGCGTGTTCGTCCGCGACCAAGCCGACGCCCCGCCGTCCGTCCAGACCGCGCCGGCGACCGGCGAGAACGACGTGACGATGAAGCAGCTCACGGAAGTATTCGCCGCCATCCGCGATCTCGGAGAGCGGGTCGCCCGGATCGAGCGGACCGTTTTCCCAGAGCCTCCGCGAGCTGGTCAGTCCGGCAAATGAGCTCGTCGAGCTCAGCAAGAACCAGCTCCAACAGCTCCTGCGGTGTCCGCCCCTGCTCGTCGCCCCCCGCCACTGGCGATCGCCCCCTGCTGTGATCCGACTCTCATCCGGCACAGCAATATTCGTGTCAGGGGAGGCTTCCAGCCCATCACTATTCTCTCATCGGGTTCTTTCACGTCCGTTTATACGTCCGCTTTCACACCCCCATGGCAGACGCTCGGGACATACGCATTTGTGCCGACATCTGCGGAGAAACGGAAGGCCACGAATGACCACGACCAAGCAGCGGCCCGGTTGGCAGCCCACGAAACTGCGCGAGCGTCGGGAGACCCACGGCCTGAGTCTTGAGGCCGCCGGGGACAAGTTGCGCACAGTGGCCGAGCGGGGCGGGCTCAGAGTCGCGGCGAACTTCCAGACGCTATGGGGCCACGAGAACGGCAACATGTACCCGGGGCCGCACTACCGCCGCGCCTACTGCCTCATGTACGAGGCCACCGAGCCCGAGCTTGGCTTCCGCCTTCCGCTCCCCGGCGAGGAGACCGGAGACCTGACGCTCCCGCTCCCCGCCCCGCTGAGCCCTGCGGCCACCGAGGACGCCGCCAACGCCATCACGCAGGGGCTCGACCGCGTCTCCGACCAGACCCAGGACCGGGACCCCACCGCCGGCGACGCCCTCAAGGCCCGTGTGGTCAGCGCATGGCGAGGCCGAGCCATGAGCGGGAGCATCGGCACGACCACGCTCGTCCTGGTCGGAGGCTATGCCGGATCAGGCAAGACGGAGTTCGCGCGCTTCCTCGGCGATGTGTCCGGATGGGCGTTCCTGGACAAGGACTCGATCACCCGCCGCCTCACTGAACGTCTTCTCGTCTCCATGGGTGGCGACCCGCACGACCGCCACACCGACCTCTACCTGAAAGAGGTCAGGCCCCTGGAATACAAATGCCTCATGGACACCGCAAACGACAACATCGATTGCGGCATATCCACGATCCTCGCCGCCCCGTTCATCTCCGAACTCAACGACGAGGCATGGCTTGGACGCCTCACCAACCGGTGCAAGGCCAAGGGCGTGGACGTCGCGGTGATCTGGGTCCGGTGCGACGTCGACTCCATGCGCGAATACATCGAGTTCCGCGATGCCCCGCGCGACGCGTGGAAGCTGGCGAACTGGGACGAGTACGCCGCCGGACTCAACACCGACACCAGCCCGCCCGGCGTTCACCTCACCGTCGACAACCGCCTAGGCGCGGCGATCAGCATCGCCGACCAGACGCGAGAAGCCCTACGTAGGGTCTTGTCATGACCAGCCCCGGCGTGATCCTGTACGGCCCGCCGACCAGCGGCAAGGACACCACCACCGCCGAACTCTCCCGCCTGGACGACCGGTACGCCCTACTCCCTAAGCTCAAGACCGGCATTGGCCGCAGCACCGGCTACCGGCTTGTCTCCGACGCCGAGCGCGAGACGCTCCGCACCGCGGGCCGCCTGGTCGTCGAGACCCACCGCTACGGCAACGTCTACGCCATCGACCGCCAGGACATCGCCGCCCTGGTCGACGCCGACCGCGTACCCGTCGTACACATGGGCAACGTCGCCGACCTGCAACGCCTACGCACCGCCGTCCCGCTTGCATGGACAAGCGTCCTGCTGTGGGTACCGCGCGAGGTCTGCGCGAAGCGCTCGGAGCACCGAGGCGACAGCGACACCCCGAAGCGCCTCCAGGCATGGGACGAGACCCTCGCCGACCTCCGAACCACGGCCGAGACGCCGGTCTTCAACGCGATCGTTCACACCGACCACACCGACGCGACGGAGACGGCCCGCCGCATCATCGCCGGCGTAGCCGCCGGCCCGGGCGAGCCCGTCACCATCCCGGCCGACCTCACGTAGAGGACCGCGCGGCAGGGCCGTCCGACGACACCCCAGCCGTCTACCCTGCCGCGCGGCCGTTATCACGGCCACGGCCACCCGTCCGACGCTTGGATGGCCACGGCCAGTTCTCGCAGCGTCAGCGCCTCCACCAGGCGCCACCGCCCGGACGCGGGCACCATCGCCCAGTACGCCCGCGTGTACGTCCCCCACCAGCACGGCACCCCGAAGCGCGCCGCAAGCTCGACCAGCGCCGCCCCGGCGTCCATCACATGCCGCCTGGACTCCGAACCCGCATCGCCAGGTCCAGCCACGGCGGCTGCAACGAGGCCGCCACCGCCGAAGCGGCCAGGTCGACACGGCCGCACGGGGCGAGCAAATCACTCGTACTTGACCGGAACCACCAGCCGTCAGCCTCACGGACGACCGAGACGCTGTCCCCGAGGCACGGCGCGGCCGCCGAGTACACCCGCAGCATCATGGGCGACTCGGCATACCGCCGCTCAACCGTCCACCCGTCCCGCAGCAGCGCACGCCGAAGCCGCCCGAGGTACAGCCGAGCGCCCCACGGCCGAGGTGACGCGGCCAGTGCATCCGGGGGGACAAGCACCGGCCGCGCCACCTCAACCTCCCCCGGGGCCGCCCCGGACTCATTAGCGGCCCCGTCCGGTGATGGCAGGGGAGCGGACACCATCACCAGGTCCTCTTGGTCGTACCGGCCGCGCGCTCGCGCTCCTCGACGAGCGCCGCCCGCAGCGCTTCAGCGTCCGACCGGATCACCGTCGGGTCGACACCCGCCGCCCGGTCGAACAGCGTGGCGACCCAGTCGCCGGCCTGCCCGTCCCAGCGTCGAGACCTCCAGATGCGATGCCCTGTGAACTCCTCTTGGAGCTGACGGAGAACCGCGTCTTCTCTTGGCGCATGTGTCTGCATCGTGGGTGTCCTTGCGATCGAACGGCGAGCCCGCTGAGCAGGCCCGAACGGCACGACGACCAGCCTTCCGCCGCCCCACGATTGACAAAGGAGCCTGACAGGGGGCCAGGTGTGGGCCACACTCAGTGACGGGAGGTGGCCACGGCATGACCACCGAGAAGCGACGGGAGTTCGGCGCCTACCTCAGGCGCCTACGAGGCAGCAGAAGCCAAAGCGCACTCGCCGCCGAGCTATGCGCTCTCATCGGCTCTGACACACTCACCCGACACGAGGTCTCCCGCTGGGAACGCGGCGAGCGCATCCCCGACGACTGGTTGCCGCACCTCGCGCGCGTCCATAACGTCCCGCTCACCGTCCTGGAGCGCATGGCAGCCGAGGCCCGCGGCAAGACCCCCGGCGCAGACGGCGCCCCGTTCGACCTCTCGCCGTTCTTCCCTGACACCGTCCCCCTCGCCATGCGCCTAGCGAACGCCTGGCACGGCCGAGCCGTCGCCAACGCCGGAGGCAACCCCACGCTCGTCCTGGTCGGCGGCTACGCCGGATCCGGCAAGACCGAGTTCGCCCGCTTCCTCTCCGACCTGTCCGGCTGGGCCCTCCTCGACAAAGACGCGCTCACCCGCCGCCTTGCCGAGCGCCTACTGATCTCGTTGCACGGCGACCCGCACGACCGCCACACCGCCCTCTACCGCGCCGAGGTCCGCCCGCACGAGTACCGGTGCATGATGAACGCCGCCTACGCCAACATCGACTGCGGAGTGTCGATCATCCTCGCGGCCCCGTTCATCGACGAACTCAACAACCCGTCATGGCTGCCGCGCCTGACCCACCGATGCCAGGCCAAGGGCGTGGACGTGACTGCGATCTGGGTGCACAGCGACGTCGACACCATGCACGAGTACATCGAGCTGCGCGACGCCGCCCGAGACGGATGGAAGCTCGCCCACTGGGACGAGTACACCGCTGGCCTGAACACCGAAGACCCGCCCGAGGCCGCACACCTCACCATCGACAACCGCCTAGGCGCAGCCGTCAGCCTCGCGGACCAAACCCGCCGAGCCCTCACCAAGCTCATCCCATAACCGCAGGTCAGCCGGGCAGCCGCCGTGCCGGATGAGAACTTTCTCTACGTCTTCAAGGGCGCCCGCTTCGCGGTCGCCGGCGGCCGCCCGCCCCGGCACGCCGGGCGTGCGGCCTGTCCCGTCCGGTCCCGCCGCGCCGCGTCGCGCGCCCGCGGAACTGGAGGCTACAGACCAGCCTTGTTCTCAAGGTACGTCATGAGTGCATTTACAGCAGTCTCTTCGGCGCGCTCACCTAGCCGAATCAGAAAGCCCTTCAGGCGTTGCCTAGCATTGAGTCGATCAGTCTCTCTAGCATCAGCATCCTCGACTTCATGGACAGCAGATTCCAACGATCCTGCTTCGTCTCCACCGAACTCACCGACCAACTTAAGGAGTGCTCTCGCCTCATCAGGAAGGTCTGCTGTGCCGTAAATATTCTGAATAGTCATATCCTGGACGGACTGAATGATCTGTTGACTGATATTAATGGTCGTTGCGCCACTGACGGGTACACTGGCTGTCGAATCCAACGGCGCAAGAATCGTAGCCTTTGGGACCCAGTTCTCAATCACGGATTCCAGCTCGCGAGCCAAGGGGGGCGACATTGCATCCAATAGTTCGGATTCCATGTTTTGCTTAAGTTGAAGCATTCGCGCTTCACGTTCGTGCTTAAGGTCCAGTTGGAGACGTCTAGCTTCGCGCCCATAACGCGATACGAGCGTAAATGCTGCACTTCTATTCAATCCCGACGCACTGAGTGTCTCCGTGGCCGCCTCAGGAGCTTCTATGCATTGGTCCAGAAATAGAGAGAAGTCTTCGAAGCTTCGAGACAGCTCCGAGTTCGTCGCGCGCTCATCGCCATAAAACTCATAAACTTGTCCGGCCGCCGTTCGATAACCGTCTTGCCTGACGCGAAATCGTCCAGTTTGAGTCAGCCAATCCTGAAATAGCGCAAGCAACTTGTCCGCCTCGGCTGCATACAAGCGACCAGATGGGACGTAGATTCGGAAAAGCAGATGCCTTTGGTTATCCTCGACGAATGCGGCAGCCAATACCGCCATCTCAGCGTTCGTTTCATAGGGAACCATGTTGATCCGATTCGCTTCAAGTAGTGCTCGTACTTGATCCCTAACTTCCCTATTTGGAGGCGTAAAGAAATGCTGCAGGTACACAAAGTACCCCTCGTCGTTGGCCGGATAGACAATGGGAGTAATTTCTTTCCCTAAAAAGATGTTCTGATGCACAAAAACGACGTTCGGAACCTTGCCAAGCGCAGAAAATATGCGCTCGGCATGCTCTTTGTACTCCGGGCTGCATATCATATTAAATATCGAGCTGGTTAGTTTTACGGCTACTCCAGCGAGTGCAGAGTCGTTGATAATCTGTTCGATAGTAGCCCAGTTGTCAGGCCCAGATTCAAGCATCTTCATTCGATATGGGATACCGCTCGCCTTCAATCCACTCAGTGCAGCATTCCAATTCCCCGCGCCGATAAATAGAAAGAACCTCTGCGAGTCGCCCATATTTTCCTCCGAGTGTGAGTCAATGCAGCGATCCTAAGCCTGAGGAAGCTCCTCAGTCATCCGACGTAGGCGAGATCCTGTCGGTTCCGAGCCGGTTGCCTCACGAAGTGGCGGCCGCTCCCGAGGCCAAGACAGGAGAAGCGAAGGCAGGCGAACGGAGATGGCCCATAGCTGACGCGCTATGAAGTCCCACCACGGCTGAGCGTGCGCGAAGCGGGGGCCTCGCGGCCCCCAGCCCCCCGCGGGCCGGAGGGCACGCCCGCGCGCATCCGTCTGTCACGCCGTCTCGCCGTTCGCGCGGACGCACCCTCCGGGACGGGCGTGCGTGCTAACGGCGCTGCTAACAGCGAGCTTGGATGATCTTGGACGGGTGTGGACGTGCGGGACACCGCGAGGCTGGTCAGGCGACCCGCGGGGACAGCCCTGGACGATCCTGATCTCGCTTGCAAACAGAAGGTTAGGGGGTTCAAATCCCCTCGCCGGCTCCCACGTCAAAGTCCCCCTCCAGCTACGGAGAGGGCCTTCTCGCTAACAGGTACAGCAGCGAAGTACAGCTACACGGGCGCCTCGCCGCTGTCATCGCCGACCTGCCGCAGATGATCCCCGAGCCGCTTGAGCGCCGCCCTGGTCTGCTCGGTAGAGGTTCTCCCAGTTCTACTGCGAAGGCGACCTGTCTGATGCCGCCGAGCGAGTGTGCGCCCGAGCCACCTCATGACAGTGTCTGGAGAAGGCAACGAGAAGCCCTCGTTCCTCTATGGGGCGCCTAGAAATGAATCACTCGCTTCTCGCGAGATGCAGTGAATAAAGGCAGTCATGTTAAGCACTCAGAGGAACACCGAATTTACTGGAAGCCCGAGATCTTTCCTCGCTGCTACGACGAAGTCTCTGATTGCCTCTGGGGCGCCGTCGAGATAGCCGGTGGGAGCCTCTTCTTCAGCGACTGCTATCTGTATCGCCTGTACCTTTTGGACAACCTCGGACGGTGCAGCTAGTTCCACCTCCCATCGAATCGATGTAAGTTTGAGGATTAGGTCTGAGTGTTCGTATGCGCTCGCATCAAAATCTTTTTTGGCCTCCTTACGCTCTTCTTCATCATCCGCATCCTCCGCCTCTTCTATCCATTCTTTTGCATGTTTAAGCCTCCATGTGGCATGCCAGGCGTCATCTGCGATATTGGCGAATCTTGCATATAGGTCGCGTCGGTAAGATAGATCTCGCAGCCGATCCTCGTGCTGCCGCTGCTCCGACAAGGTTCTTCGGCTGTTCCATGACTGCAGAAGTGCGCCACCGAATGCGCCGACTATTGCGAAGATTCCAGAGATCAATGCGGTAGTCACATATTCTCCCTAGGTGGGGGTGTTAACCACTAGGACTGTGGAGGCACCGCCTCGTTCCGCAAGATGCGGCTACGAGCAAGGCTACTCGGGAGGATGGGCTGGAGGCGGAGCGAGCCGCTACTCACGCCGAGCCACCGCAGATTGGGCAAGGCACACCCTTCCCACGCTGCTGAGCCTCGGCAAGCGTGATCTCCTCGGGCTCGAACACCTCGTAACCCTGGGTGACTGCTGTCTTGTGCGGACCGGTGATGCCCGAGCAGTCGGAGCTTGCATGGTGACGGTCGCCGCGTGCGGTGATGTAGACGGTCTCACTCATTGACGGCCTCTCTGAGAAGCTAGGCGTACCTTCGCACCAACCTACGAACCCTCAGCCCCGGCCGCCCGTGCGGCGGGTCGCATAAGCGACATTATCGCGCTCATCGGCGGCATCCAGCGCCGGCAAGTAGGGGCAGTACAAGCGGCACATACGGCGGCTGAGGGCATGAGGTCAGCACCACGAAGCTGACGACAGTCCTGACGACAACAGCCCCATACGCCGGGCACCAGTGGCAGCCTTGAGGCACCGTCTACCTCGGCAAATGTTCTGCGAGCAGGGTGGTTGCTACTTCTGAAAAGCGGAAGGTCGGCGGTTCGACCCCGCCCCTGCCCACCTTTACACCTCTGGCCAGCAGAAACACGGTCAGGGGTGCTCTCACTTCCGGCCCCGGAACGGCCCGGAGCGGATGCACACCGCTCGAACACCTTCCGCCTATCGCACACACGAAGCCCCCGCCCCGACTCTGCGACCACCGGGCTCACACCGGTACCCACAGTCGGCTATTCGTGTCACAGCGTCCGGTCACAGCGCGCCCACAGGTTGCGCTCGGGCGGTCGACCAGTGAACCACAGGTCGAGAATGTCGCGGGTTGCGGAAGGGCGCGGTTCGCGTGCGTCGCTAGCGATGGTGACGTCGAGGACGCCGGGGTCGAGCATGGACGGGTCGCTCGACAGGACCGTGCCGGACACAATGCCGCCGACCGGAGGTACCGCTGAACCATCGGTGGCGACGGCTCCTACGTCCGCCGACACTCGGCGGCGGCGCAGGCCGGCCTTCGTCGTCCAGCGCACCGCGGCGATCGCGGTCAGCAGCGGCTCGGGCCGGCAACCGACCAGGTTCTGCGAGGCTTGACCACCGGCGGTTCGACCCCGCCCCTGCCCACCGGATCAAGCAGCACCAAGAAGCGTCCGACCTGCAAGAACATGTCCGGGCGCTTCTCTCATCTGTCCGGCCGCGTCCGACCGTCACTGCCCCTCGGCGAGGCTCCGTGCCGATATCTGCTCCACTGAAGGGTCGGAGTCAAGTACGTCCAGGCAGCGAAACGGTCGGCAGCCCGGCAGACCACACGAACGCCGGGGAACCACGGCTCGAGCCTTCAAGCAACAGGTCACAAGCTGCGCGTGGTCGCCGGGCGGGCGGGCTCAGGGGCGCGGCGAACTCCCAAACGCCGTGGGAGCACGAGAACGGCAACATGTACCCAGGCCCGCACTTCCGGCACGCCAACCGGCTCTTGTACGAGGCCACCGGGCCCGAGTCGGGCTTTCTCGACGACATTTCGGGCTGGCCTTGCTGGACAGGGACCCCCTGGCGCCACGCCTCAGGGAACGTCTATTCACCTCGCTCGACCTCGACGACGACCCGCGCGACCGCCGGACCGACCTTTAGCCGAACCAGGTCAGCCCCCTTGAACACGAATGCCTCAATCGCGAGCGGGATACACAGAATCAGAAACGAATTGGTGCATACCAAGGAGGGAACGCTTCCGAGGTATACACCCCTTGCGCATGACGCTGATCTAGCCACAAGATCCCCCTCGCGAGGTTCATAGCGGAGCAGATCGCGGCGCCTATTCGCCGGCCAATCCAGCAACGGAGGATCACTGCAAAACTGTGGGAATCTGACGCCGTCATCGAGGCTCGGCGTGAGCGCATCGATCTCCTGGCTCGCGCGCCGATCCCATGCGCCGACACGATGGCCGAGGTCCGAGGCGATCGCCGTGCGTGGTCGGCCGGGCGAAAGCGGGGCGATCGCTGCCGCGGTGCTTCCGGCGCTCTGACTGTGGACGACCTTGTGCTTTGGGTCAATTTGCCCTGATTTCCTGCAGTTCAGCCCGCGAGTTTGGGGGGCCGGGCGGGCCCAGTTGGTTGTTCCATCTCATGAGGATGGTTCCTCGGGCTCGGGTGTACCGGACGGTGCGCCGATCGACCCGAACGTAAAGCGGCTGTCGTTGTTGGTCAGGATTCCGTCGCGTGGTGCGGCAGCCGGGTTCGCCGAACCTACCCGGGGTAATGATCGCCGCGGTCCGTCCGGACCAACTGGTCGATTCAGGGAGATCTGAGTGCGAAGAATTCTAGGTATGCTCATGGCCGTCCTTGCCCTGCTGACAGGAATGGCCCCGACCCGTCCTGCGTCCGCCAATACCCCGAACCGCGCCGACGGGATGGACTGGCGCACCCGGTTCACCGAGACCGACCTGGTCTCCGACATCCCAGGCCGGGCGCGTCTTCAGGACCCCAAGCTCGTCAACCCATGGGGCCTGGCGCTTGGCCCGACCGGACCGCTGTGGGTCGCCAACAACGGCACCGGCGTCGCCACCGTGTACGCCGGCGGCGCGAAAGGCGTGACGAAGCTGGCACTGGAAGTCACCGTCGAGGGCGGCGCGCCCACCGGAGAGGTCTTCAACGACACCGGCCACTTCGCGGTGAAGGGCGCGCCGGCCAACTTCATCTTCAGCAGCGAGAGCGGCGCGATCACCGCATGGAACCGCAACACAGGGACCACCGCGGTCCGCGTGGCGGGCGCGCCCGGCGCCATCTACAAGGGACTGGCGCTGCTGCACACCCGCCACGGGGCGTTCCTGCTGGCGACAGACTTCCACAACGGACGCATCGACGTCTTCGATGGTAGGTTCCGGCGCCTCAGGCCGCACAGCGGGCGCTTCGATGACCCGTCGATCCCACCAGGCTTCGCTCCGTTCAACGTCGCCGTCCTCGGCGGCTCCGTGTTCGTCACCTACGCCAAGCAGGATGCGGACGCCGAGGACGACGTCCCCGGCCCCGGGCTCGGCTTCGTCGTGGAGTACCGACGGTTCGGCCGCTCCCATCACCGCTTCGCCTCCCGCGGTCCGCTGAACGCGCCGTGGGGGCTGGTGATCGCGCCCCGATCATTCGGCGACTTCGCCGGAGACGTCCTCGTCGGCAACTTCGGCGACGGCCGGATCAACGCCTTCACCCCGCGTGGTCGTTGGCGGGGCGCGCTGCGCCGGCCGGACGGCCGGCCGATCGAGATCGACGGCCTGTGGGCGCTCCTGCGCGGGACGTCGACGACCGGTGGCACCGACGCCGTCTGGTTCTCGTCCGGCCCGAACGACGAGAGGCACGGCCTCGTCGGCCTGCTGCGCAAGGCCCGCCTGCATTGAACACGGGCGTGACCAGCGGCTGGGCCGGCCGCTGGTCCGTCTCCCGTTTCGAGGGGCCTGTTGCGCCAACTGACGCCCCGCCGCGCGGCGCCTTGGACTCCTGGAGCTATTGCCTGCAGGAGTCCCGGTCGCTCGACCAGGTTGCGAGTTGAGGGGCGTGCCCCTTCCAGGCGCCGGTGGCGATGACCAGGCGAGCGGCGACCCCGACGTAGGCGTAGGCGTTGCGGTGCCGGATCGTGCTGGCATGCGCGCAACCCGGTGCGTTCCACACGCATGCGGCCGCCGAGTTGGGTGTCTCGTCGCCGACGGTGGCCAGCGGCGCCACCGGTTCATCAAACATGGCCTGGCCGGGCTGGCCGATCAGCCCCGCCCTGGCCGGCCGCCCTCGATCCTGCGAGACAAGGTGCAGGAGAT
Organism: Spirillospora sp. NPDC046719; assembly: GCF_040645715.1. Taxonomy (NCBI): domain Bacteria; kingdom Bacillati; phylum Actinomycetota; class Actinomycetes; order Streptosporangiales; family Thermomonosporaceae; genus Spirillospora; species Spirillospora sp. NPDC046719. The sequence goes on from NZ_JBEYYT010000019.1 coordinate 21,730, forward strand.
GGTCACGCTCACCCCAGAGAGCAGGCCCCGTCGGGTGCCACGCACTGGTCGAGGGCCTCGATGGCCGAACGCACGGGCTGAGCCAGTCCACCATCGGGCGGATCTGGCGCCGGTTCGACCTCGAGCCGCACCGGGCCGGCACCTTCAAGATCTCCACCGATCCGCTGTTCGTGCTCCTCTTCCAAGGGGCATGCACGTGGGTCGTCATCGTCACTTCGATGTCGCTGTGCCTGACGATGTGCGGCGGGAAGCGAAGTGTGTCGGCGATCGGCTGGTTGTTTGCTGCGGATGTGGACCTCGTGCGCGATGTGGAACTGGGACAGTCGTGGCGGGCTTGGTTTAGAGGTTGATGACTACCTTGCCGTGGACGTGGCGGCCGGCTTGGAGTTCGGCTGCGTGGCGGATCTGCTCGAGCGGGAAGGTCGCCGCGATGGGTACGCGGAGGCGGCCCGCCGCGACCAGGCGGGCGAGCTCTTCCAGGGCGCCGGGAGCCGCGTTCGCGCCGTTGGCCGCGGGCACGCCGTCGACCTGCGCGGCGATGGTGCAGATGCGGCCGTCCGGGACGCCGAGTTCCCTTGCGGCGTGCGCTGTCTCCGTCCCGTGCAGGTCGATGGCGGCGGTGACGCCGCCGGGAGCGAGGGCTCGGGCCCGGTCGGCCAGGCCGTCGCCGTAGGCGACCGGCTCTGCTCCGAGATCGCGCAGGAAGTCGGATGATGTGGCCGATCCCGTCCCGATCACGCGCGCTCCCGCGATCCGGGCCAGCTGGACGGCGAACACCCCGACCCCGCCCGCCGCGCCGCCGATCAGCACCGTGTCGTCCGGGCCGGGGTCGACCAGGGCGAGGGCGGCGGACGCCGTGCGGCCGGCGATGGTGAGGGTGGCGGCGGTGCGGTCGTCGACGCCGCCGGGAGTGTGATGGGCCTCGTTCGCCGCGGTCCCCCCGGCCGTGTCGATCACCACGAAGTCGGCGACGGCGCGGGACAGCGCGCCCCCGAACACCCGGTCGCCGGGCGCGAAGCCGGTCACCCCGTCACCGACCTGGTCGACCAGTCCCGCGTAGTCGGTCCCGAACCCGGCCGGGAGGCTCAGGTTGAACCGGGCGGCGGTGTCCGCGTCGGCGATCATGATCCAGTCCATCGGGTTCAGACCGGCGGCGGTGACCCGCACGCGGATCTGCCCCGGACCGGGCTGCGGAGCGGGGACCTCGCGGACGTCCAGCACTTCCGGTCCGCCGAATGAATCGAGCCGGACCGCCCTGCTCCTGCCCGCCGGCGGTTGATCGCTCTGTTCCCGCATGGACGCCCCTCTCCTTGAAACGGACTATGCTCCGTTTCCATGGACGACCGTAACACAACCGGAGCGTGATCCGTTTTGGCTGAGGCGGAGAAGCGCGCGCCCCGGGCGGACGCGGCCCGCAACCGCGACCAGTTGCTCGCGGTGGCGACCCACGTGTTCGTGTCGGCCGACGCCGAGCCGTCGATGCGTGCGATCGCCCGCGAGGCCGGGGTCGGCATCGCCACGCTCTACCGGCACTTCCCGACCCGCGAGTCGCTGGTCGACGCGGTCTACCGGGACCAGGTCGCGCGGCTGACGACCGGCGCCCGCGAGCTGCTCGGCCAGTTGCCGCCGGCCGCGGCGATGCGGCGCTGGATGGACCTGTTCGGGGACTGGATCGCGACGAAGAACGGCATGCTCGACACGCTGCTCGCGATGATCGAGTCGGGCGAGATCGCCCATGCGCAGACCCGGAGCGAGCTCCTGGCGGCCATCACCACGATCCTCGACGCCGGTCGCGCGGCGGGCGACCTCCGCTCCGACGTCCCCGCCGACGACATCGCCGCCTCCCTCATCGGCATCTTCACCGTGGCCCCCCGGCGCGAGCACGAAGCCAAGGCCGGTCGTCTGCTGGACCTCCTGATGGACGGCCTCAGGCCCGCCGCCCGGTCGGCCTGAGCCGGAGCGGGTAGCACCGGGTATGGGTCGTAGTCGCGGCATGCTTTGGGGGAGGTCGCTATGGCGGAGGTCATCGCGGGGTTGGCGGTTCCCGAGACGGCGGCGGTCGCCGACGCGACCGGCCTGATCCGGGAGACGACCGGCCCCTTCCTCTTCCACCACTCCCGGCGGGTCTTCTTCTTCGGTCTGATTCAGGCGCGGAAGCTCGGTGTGGAGCCGGACCCGGAGCTGCTCTACCTGGCGGCCATGTTCCACGACGCCGGGCTCGTGAATCCCTTTTCCGACGTTGAGCAGCGCTTCGAAGTCGATGGCGCCGACCACGCGCGCAGGTTCCTTCTGGACCGGGGGTTCTCGACGGCGGCCGCTCAGACCGTCTGGACGGCGGTCGCGCTGCACACCACGCCGGGCATCCCCGTCCGGATGGGCCCGGAGATCGCGGCCACGCACCTCGGCGTCCTGACCGACGGGATCGGCTTCGGGCTGGACGGGCTGGAACGCGAGCAGCTGGACGCGATCCTCGCCGTCCACCCGCGCGGGGACTTCAAGAACGAGTTCCTGCGGGTCTCCGTCGAGGGGCTCAAGGACCGTCCCGGCACCACGAACGGCACGGTGAACTCCGACCTGCTCGAACACTTCGTCCCCGGCTTCCACCGCACGACGATGGTCGAGCGCGTCCTCGGCTCGCCGTGGCCGAGCTGACAGGACGCCTGGTCACGGGGGCGTTCGTGGTGGGTTGGTCCTTGCCGAGCGGGTATCGGGTCGATGTCGGCCCGGCCTCGGCGCGCCGGCGTTCTGAAAGGAGCGAGCATGCGAGCGATCACCGCGCGGGACCGTGACGCGGGCGTCGGCGGCCTCACGCTGACCGACGTGCCCTACCCGCATGCCGCGGAGAACGACGTCATCGTGCGCGTGCACGCCGCGGGCTTCACCCCCGGAGAGCTCGACTGGCCGGGGACGTGGACCGATCGCGCCGGTCGCGACCGGACGCCCAGCGTCCCCGGGCACGAGCTGTCCGGAGTGGTGGTCGAACTCGGGTACGGAACCACCGGCCTCACCGTTGGCCAGCGGGTGTTCGGGCTGACCGACTGGACCCGCAACGGCTCCCTGGCCGAATACACCGCGGTGGAGGCCCGCAACCTCGCTCCTTTGGCGGCCGACGTCGACCACACCGTGGCCGCCGCGCTGCCCATTTCGGGGCTGACGGCATGGCAGGGACTGTTCGACCACGGTCGCCTGACGACGGGTCAGACCGTCCTCGTCCACGGCGCCGCGGGCGGTGTCGGCTCGATCGCCGTCCAGCTCGCGCGGGAGGCGGGCGCCCGCGTGATCGGCACCGGCCGGGCCGGCGACCGGGACGTGGCGCTCGGCCTCGGCGCGCAGATGTTCCTCGACCTGGGCGCGGACGATCTGCGGGACGCCGGGGAGGTGGACGTCGTGTTCGACGTCATCGGCGGAGAGATCCTCGAACGATCGACCGGACTGGTACGGCCGGGCGGCACCCTCGTCACCATCGCCATGCCGCCCACCGTGCAGCCCGATGACGGGCGAGCCGTCTTCTTCGTCGTCGAACCCGACCGCGCCCTGCTGGCCGAACTCGCGCGCCGCCTTCAGGACGGACGGCTCAAGCCCATCGTCGGCGACGTGCGGCCGCTCTCCGAGACGGCCGCCGCGTTCGCCCGCCACCGCCGGACACCCGGCAAGACGATCATCCTGGTCGCGGACGAGCAGGGCTGACGCCGGCCGCGCCGCGCGGGAGGCGGTCAGGGGCGGGGTGGGCGGAGGCCGTCGATGAGGATCGACAGCAGTCGCGGTCCCCGCGCGTCGAGTTCGGCGTCGTCCAGGCGTGACAGCCAGCTGATGAGCACGATGACGTCGCGGGCTTCGGCGTCGGCGCGGACGCCGCCGGCCGAGCGGCCGGCGGCCAGGAGGAGTTCCACCGCCTCGCCGATCGGGCCGAGGCTGTGGGCGGCGAGGTCGCGCCACGTCGCCGCTTCGATGGCGGCGAACACGTCGCGCTTGACCCGGGCGTAGGCGGCGACGCGGTCGAACCACGCCGCCAGCGCGTCGAGCGGTTCGTGGGTCTCCAGCAGGCGCGGAGCGGCGGCGACGAGTTCTTCCACTTCGCGGCGGTACACCTCGGCGAGGAGGTCCTCGCGCGTCGGGAAGTGCCGGTACAGCGTGCCCTGCCCGATGCCGCAGGCCTTGGCGACGGCGTTGAGCTTCAGCTCGCCCGGCTCGCGGACGAGGTCGCGGGCCGCCTGGAGGATCCGCTCGCGGTTGCGCTGGGCGTCCGCACGCCGCGCCGCGCCCGCGACAGAAGCGGACACGTGTCCGTTAGGCTGGTCAGGGTAACCGGACATGTGTCCCATTCTAGGTGGAGGTTCTCCATGACCATCCAGGGCAAGGTCGTCGCCATCACGGGGGCCAGCAGCGGCATCGGCGAGGCGACGGCCCGCCACCTCGCGGCGGAGGGCGCGGCCGTCGTCCTCGGCGCTCGCCGGACCGAGCGGCTGGACCGGCTCGTCGGCGAGATCGAGGCCGCCGGCGGGGAGGCGGCCGCCCTGCGGGTGGACGTCACCGATCCCGGCGACCTCCAGGCACTCGTCGCCGCGGCCGTCGAGCGCTTCGGCCGGCTGGACGTCCTGGTCGGCAACGCCGGGATCAGCCGGATCGGCCCCGTCGCCGACCTGGACGTGGAGGGCTGGTCGGCGATGGTCGACGTCAACGTCAAGGGGATCCTGCACGGCATCGCCGCGGCCCTGCCGGTGTTCCGCCGCCAGGGCACCGGTCACCTCGTGACGGTCGTCTCGACCTCCGGCCTGAAGATCGTTCCCACTCAGGCGGTGTACGCGGGGACGAAGAACGCGGTGCGCACCCTGATGGAGGGCCTGCGGCAGGAGAGCACGGACGGGGTTCTGCGGACGACGTCGATCTCCCCCGGCTACGTCCGCACCGAGCTCATCGACAACGCCGTGGACGACCCGGCCGTGCGCGAGCAGGCCAGGCGGAACATGGCCGACCTCGGCATCGACCCCATGGCGGTGGCCCGCGCGATCGCGTTCGCGATCGACCAGCCCGACGACGTCGAGATCGGCGACCTGACCATCCGGCCGTCCCGCCAGGGCTGACCGTCCCGGAGGGTCAGATGTCGGCTTCGATGGCGAAGGTGTTGCCGTCCGGGTCCTGGAACCAGGCGATGCGCCCGCCGCCGGCCCGCGGGCAGATTCCCCTGGCGTCGCATTCGAACTGGTCGTAGCGGACGAACTCGACCCCGGACGAGGCGAGTTCGTCCACGATCTGGTCGATGTCGTCGACGTACCACGTCGCCAGCGTCGCGTCGGTCTTTCCGGCGGTGACGGACTGGTACACGTTCAGCGCCGGGCCGCCGCCGGACGCGTAGACGCGGCTGCCGCCGATGATGTCGGCGCTGGGACCGGTCTGCAGGACCTCGAGGCCCAGTTTGCCTTCGTAGAACGCGACGGCCTTCTCGATGTCGGAGACGGCGATGGACGTCCTGACGTCATACCTGCTCAAGGGCATGAACCACTCTCTCACACACGTCCGGCTCCGACCTTGGGGTGCCTCGAAGGCCGCCTTACCGCGGGCATTGGCGGGGAAGGCGGACTTTTCCGGGCGTGTGCTTGAAGGTGTTCATCACGATCCATTCGTCCAGTTCCGGATCGAAAAGGTTCTGGACGCCGAACTGGAGCACCTGCCAGAAGGTCCCCCGGTCGCGCTGGTCGACGTAGACGTCACCGAGGGCGAGCGGAAAGCGGAGGAACTTGCCGGGCGGGAGCTGCGGTACGACGACGCCGACCCTCCAGTGGTTCACGTGGCGCCGCGGGTTCCGCTGCAGCGTCTCCTGTCCGACGAAGCGCGAGGTGCTGAGCTTCTGGTTCAGGGTGTCCAGGTTGAATCCGGGAATGCGGGAGCATTCGTGGTCGTTGAGGCCGGGCCATTTGTAGGTCAGCGTGTAGAGCGAGTTCCGGTAGATGAGGTTCGTGAACCAGATCGGGTAGCGGGGGCCGCCCGCGATCATCTGGCTGTCGCCGTCCCGTCCCGTCCAGGTGAAGGGCACCGTCACGCCGAGATCCCGGACGATGTATTCGCCCTTTCCGTGGAAGTTCCGCGGCAGCTTGGGCGGGAGCGGCTCGGCCTTCCCGCCGGCGGTTCCGGGCGACGGCGCAATGCCGGTCCGGTCCGCGGCGACGGCGGGAGTCAGGGTCGAGAGGGCGACGATTCCGGCGACTGTTCCCGACATGGCCGCCCGGCGTTTCCGATTCACGGTTCTCCTCGGATGCTGCGTCGCGCGCCGCCGCGGCGCTGCATCCTCACGCAGCGATGCAATTGCACCGTCCCCTGCCTCGGAGACGGCGAAAACCACAGGTGGGTCATGGTGTGCTCTTGCGTCGGTGAGCGCCCCGCGCGTGCTCAGACGCCGTCGACCTCCATGGTCGTGACCGTGTTCGACTCGTGGACCACCGTGAGCAGGCCGCCCTGGGAATCGGCGTCGGGCCGGCGAGCGTAGCGGCGTGCGGCGGGGGCGTCGATCGTGTCGGTGACCCACACTCGGGCCGCGTTCGCGCCTCCGGTCAGCGACCGAAGGTCGTAGGTGACGGTCCGTTTCCGGCCGCCGTTGACGGTCACCAAGGCCAGCCGCCGGGCGGACGGGTCGTGGGCGGCGACGGTGTTCGTGTGCCCGGATTTCAGGATCCGCATCCCCGGCCTGATATGGCGGCTGTATTGGGCGAGCACGTGATACTTCGTGTTGACGCCGCCCACTTCGCCTTTGAGCGTGCCCGGGGCCCCGCCGGTCGGATTCGGGGTCCGGTCGTCGTACTCGCCGTCCAGCAGCCCCCAGTCGAGCGCCTCGACGGGCTGCCAGCAGACCCATCCGGCCGCCCGAAGATACCGGATGTCACGGCTGATGCTCAGCGCCATCGCCAATCCGTCGGGCTCTCCTTCGGCGTACTCGGACTGCCATATCGGAGTCTCTTCGCCGACGGCTTCGCGGAGCCTGGTACGGCTGCGGCCTTTCTCGTCGGGCTCGTAGGCGTGGACGTTGACACGGCCGACGAGCCGTCTGGCGCCTTCGGTGAGCTTCTGCCAGGTGTCGACCGCATCCATATAGCGGCATTCGTCGGACACGGCGATCAGCACGTCGCCGAGGCCGTGCTCGTCCAGCGCGCGGCGCAGGCACTCGATGACCGCTTCCTGCGCGCCGAGCGTGAAATGGCACCCCTCCTGGTTCTGCCGCGCGTGCCAGGCGGTCAGCGAGGGCTCGTTGAACGGCTCGACCGACGTGAAGCGGATGCCCCAGTCGTCGCGGGCGCGCCGGGCCACCGCCGCGATGAAGCGCGCGAACGCGTCCTGGTAATGGAATTCCAGGTTGTCCTGTTCGCCTTGCTCGGCGCCGGAGGGATTCCCGTTGACCGTCATCCACCAGGGCGGTGAGACCGAGAACATCTCGAAGGTGTCGGCGCCGGCGTCGCGGGCCTTCGCCAGCATGCTCCGCTGGTTCGGGTCCGCGCTCCAGTTCCACCTTTCGCCGTCGTAGTACGTCTCGATCTGCTTGCGCCGGACGATGGCGGGCGACTCGGCCATCGCCGAGCCGCCCGTCCAGGTGCAGGCCCCGAGGTTGTAGCGCACGATGTTCAGGCCCAGTCCGGGAAGCTCGATCTCGCCGCCGGAGGCCGTCACCCTGGCCGTGTCCAGGCCGAACAGGGCGGCGGCCAGGTCGTCCCGCGCGCCCAGTAAGGTGTTCGCCCACCAGGACAGGCAGGTCCCCCACCCGTCCCATATGTACGCGCCCTCGGGATCGATGACCCGCTCATCGGACATGTCCACGCCTTCGCTCGTCCGCCGCCACCCGGGATGTGTTCGGACGAGCAGGCGCTATCCAGCGCTTTCCAGAACTTTGCCTGATCAATTCCCGAAAGAGGCTCCGGCCTCTTTCCTTATGCAGCGCAGGGCGTGCTCGCGGGAAGGCGGCCCGCACGGAACGCGGCCGGGGAGACGCCCATGAGCGCGTGGAAGTCGGCCGTCATGTGGGACTGGTCGTAGTAGCCGGTATCGGAGGCGAGGCCCGCCCACTGCGCGGAGCCCGCGCGGGCCAGCACCGTGCGGACGCGTTGGATGCGGGCGAAGCGCTTGGGCGGCAGGCCGACCCGGTCGGTGAACAGGTCGCGCAGGTGGCGCTCGCTGACCGAGAGCCGCCGGGCGAGCGCGGCGACCCGTTCCCCGGTGGTGGACAGCGACTCGACGGCCTCGCGGAGCAGCAGGTCGCGCGCGTCCGTGCCGTCGCGCAGCCCGTCGAGCAGCGCGTGCTCGACGGCCCTCAGGATCGCGTCGGGGCCGGTCAGCTCGTTGAGCCGGGCTTCGAGGCGGGCGGCGCGGTCGCCCCACAGGTCGGTGAGCGGGACGGCCCGGTCGCGCAGCTCGCCGGCCGGGACGCCGAGCAGCGTCCGGGCGGCACCCGGGCGCAACCGGGCCCGGACGCACATCGGCAGGTCCTTGCCCGGGTTGTAGGAGGCGCGGCTGCGGGGGCCGACCACGCGGAGGTCGCCGTCCCGGGCGCCGGTCCTGCGGTAGACGAGCGCGGTGGCGGCGTCGGGGAGGTGGACGATCGGCCGGGCGCCGTCGGGCCGCATCAGCGTCGCGTCGGCGATCCAGGGCCGCAGCGCGGGCATGGGGGTCATCGCGTCCACGCCGACGACTCTACGGCCTGCCGGTTCTTCCTATATCCGCCGCGGGGCGGGGCGGCAGAGTGCCCGGCATGATCCTCGTGACGGGTGCGACGGGCACCATCGGAACAGAAGTGGTCCGGATCCTGGCCGAGCGCGGCGAGCGGGTCCGGGCGATGACGCGGAACCCGGACGGCAGGAGCCTTCCGGCGGAGGTCGTCCGGGGCGACTTCGACGACCCCGGCTCCCTGGACGGCGCGGTGGCCGGGTGCGACGCGGTCTTCCTGCTGGACGCGCCGGGCCCCTGGATCGAGCGGCACGACCGGGCGATGCTCGACGCCGCGCGGTCCCAGGGCGTCCGGAGGGTGGTGAAGCTGTCGGCCATCGGCACCGGCGAGGACACCGAGGTCAGGGCAGGCGGCTGGCATCTGCCCGGCGAGCAGGCGCTGCGTGCGGGCGAGGCGGAGTGGACGATCCTGCGGCCGAGCAGCTTCGCCACCAACACGCTGCACTGGGCCTCGATGATCCGCGCTGGGCGGCCGGTCGCCAACCTGACCGGGAACGGCGCCCAGGGCGTGGTCGATCCGCGCGACGTCGCCGAGGTGGCGGTCGCCGCGCTGACCGCGCCGGGCCACGCGGGGCGGACCTACACGCTGACCGGCCCCGAGCTGCTGAGCGCGCCCGACCAGGTGGCGATCCTGCGGGAGGTGCTCGGCCGCCCGATCGGGATCGTCGACGTGCCGCCGGAGGCGGCGAAGGAGCAGATGATCGCGGCGGGCCGGGACCCGGAGTTCGCCGAGGGCGCGATGCGCGGCCAGCGGTTCATCGCCGAAGGGGGGAACGCCCGGCTGACCGCCGACGTGGCCGCCGTCCTCGGCCGTCCGGCGCGCACCTACGCGACGTGGGCCCGCGACCACCGGGCCGCGTTCGCATGAGCGGTCGGCGCCGGAGGCGGGCGCGGCTCAGCGGTCCGTGCCGGTGAAGGCGCCGGCGGCGGCGGCCAGGGCGGCGGTCCGGGCGGCGTGGCCGGGGAGGTCCGGGTCGGGGGGTGTGCGGAGGAGCACCAGGTGGTGGTAGAGCGGGGCGGTGGCGGCGATCAGGAGCTGCCTGGCGTTGGTGGCCGGGGGGAGTTCGCCGCGGCGGACGGCCCTGGCGACGACGATCTCGCAGCGGGCGTAGCGGTCCTCCCAGAGCCGCCGCTGGGCGCGCTCGGCCTTCTCGGAGCGGAACGACGCGGCGATCAGGGCCGCCATGACCGGCGGCCGCGCGGTCATGGCGTCCTGGATCTCGCGGTTCAGCCCGGCCAGGTCGCGTTCCAGGGAGCCGGTGTCCGGGGGCTCCCAGGCGTCGTCGGCCGCCGCGTCCAGGACGTCGGCGAGCAGGCCGCCGACGTCGCCCCACCGCCGGTGGACGGTGGCGCGGTGGACGCCGGCGCGGGCGGCGACGGCCTCGACGGTGAGGCCGTCGAACCCGTGCTCGCCGAGTTCGGCGAGGACGGCGTCGTGGACCTGCGTCCGGACGCGGGCGGTGCGGCCGCCGGGGCGGCGCCGCGGCGGCGCTGGCCCGTCGTCTGCCGGTGGCGTCATCGGTGGTGCTCCGGTTGCTCGGTGGGACGGCGTCGTGCCAGTATCTTAATGCATCAGTTGTCGCATTAGTGTGGACCGTCCCGCCGGGCGGACCCGCCCCGCCGAAAGGAACGGCCCGCCATGCCGCCCGTGCCCGCCGACCCGGACGTGCTGCACCCGATCCCGGGCCAGCCGCGCGTCGTGCTGCTGAAACCGCTGGTCACGTCCCCGCTGATCGAGGTCGGCGAGTTCTCCTACTACGACGACCCGGACGACCCGACCGCCTTCGAGACCCGCAACGTGCTCTACCACTACGGGCCGGAGAGGCTCGTCATCGGGAGGTTCTGCGCGCTCGGCGAGGGCGTGCGGTTCCTCATGAACGGCGCGAACCACCGCATGGACGGGCCGTCGACGTTCCCCTTCCCGATCATGGGCGGCTCCTGGGCCGAGCACGCCGACCTCATCACCGGCCTGCCCGGACGCGGCGACACCGTGCTCGGCAACGACGTGTGGCTCGGCTACCGGTCCCTGGTGATGCCCGGCGTCCGCATCGGGCACGGCGCGATCATCGCGTCCGGGTCCGTCGTCGTCGACGACGTCCCCGACTACGGCATCGCGGGCGGCAACCCGGCGAGGCTCATCCGGCGACGCTACGGCGACGCCGAGATCGCCCGGCTCCTCGACCTGGCCTGGTGGGACTGGCCGCTCCAGCACATCACCGACCACGTCCGCACGATCATGTCCGGCGACATCGACGCCCTGGAGGCCGCCGCGCCCCCGCGCCCTTGACCGCAGGGGCGGGTGGCCGCGGCGCACGGCTCCGCGGCGGCGACGCCGCGAGTAGCCTTGGGCGGTGTTCTCGTCTCAGGGGCCGTCGCTGCGCGAACTGGCGGTGCAGGCGCTGTCCTCGGTCGAGCGGGGCTACGACCTGCTCGCCCCGAAGTTCGACCACACGCCTTTTCGCACGTCCGACGCGGTTCTCGACGCGACCGCCGAGGCGCTGCGGCCGCTCGGGCCGTTCGGCCGGGGGCTGGACGTGTGCTGCGGCACCGGCGCGGGCATGCGGACGCTCGAGGCCGTGTGCCGGGAGCGGATCGCGGGCGTCGACTTCAGCGCCGGGATGCTCGCGGAGGCGCGCGAAGCGCATCCGGACGCGGAACTGGTCCGGGCGGACGTCCGGAGCCTTTCCCTCGCCGCGGAATTCGACCTGGCCGTGACCTTCGGGGCGCTCGGCCACCTGCTGCCCGCCGAACGCCCCGCCGTTTTCGCCGGGGTGCACAGGGCGCTGCGGCCCGGCGGGCTCTTCGCCTTTCCGCTCGGCGGCCCGCTGCCGATCACGTCGCCCTGGTATTGGGCGCTGCTCGGATTCGACGCGGTCATGCGCGTCCGGAACGCGGTGTGGCGTCCCCCGTTCGTCATGTACTACCGCACCTGCCCGCTGGGCGCGGTCACCAAGGATCTGGCGGAGGCCGGATTCAGCGTGACGACCGTTCCCCTGACGGCGCTGGGCCGGCGGGACGACGGCACTCCCCGCGCCCGCCTCGTCCTCGCGAGAAAGCCCGACGGCTCGTCGGCCGCGAATTCCCCGGAGGAATGACGGAATCGCCGCCTAATGCGGCGGTGGTCACGGGGTCGATATCGGGAAGTTCGGCTCGGGGTCGTCCATGACGGCCAGGAGGCGGCGGAGCGCGGCGACGTCGCCGGTCACGTCGATGCCCTCCGTGCTCTCGCCCTTGATGAGGGCGAACAGTCCCGGCCTGGTCAGGGTGAGGGTCAGGTCGGCGGGGCCGGACGGGGCGCCGACGCGGCGGTGGGTGAGGGCGCCGTTGGACAGGGTCATGCGGTGCCGGTCGCCGGAGTCGGTGAAATGCCAGTCGATGGTGAGGTGCTCGTCCCACGCCTTCGGGCCGTTCACGCGGATCGCCATCGAGTCGAAGACCTGGCTGACGGTCATGCCCGCCGTCACGCCGCCGGAAATGCTCGTCGGGACCGGCTTGACGCCCTCGCGCAGCTCCATGGCGCCGGTCAGGTAGAAATTGCGCCAGATGCCGTTCTCGGCGCCCTCGCCGAGGCGCTGGAACACATCGGCCAGCCCGGCTCGCGCGTCCGCGTTCTCCGGATCGGCGAAGACGACGTGGTCGAACAGCGTGGCCGCGAACCGCAGGTCGCCTCGGGCGGCGTAGTCGCGGGCCATCGCCATCGTCCTGGACGCGCCGCCCATGCATTCGACATAGCGCCGGGCCGCCTCGACGGGCGGATGCTCCCACAGGTGCGCGGGATTCCCGTCGAACCAGCCCATGTAGCGCTGGTAGATGGCCTTGACGTTGTGGCTCACCGAGCCGTAGTAGCCGCGCGCGTGCCAGGCGCCGGCGAGGGCGGGCGGCAGGTCGATCATCTCGGCGATCTCGATGCCGGTGTGGCCCTGGTTGAGCAGCCGGAGCGTCTGGTCGTGCAGGTAGGCGTAGAGGTCGCGCTGCTGGGACAGGAACGCGACGATCTCCGCGCGGCCCCAGGTCGGCCAGTGGTGGGACGCGAACGCCACGTCGGTGCCGTCGGCGAACAGCGTGATGGCCTCGTCCAGGTACCGGGCCCAGACGCGGGCGTCGCGGACGAGGGCGCCCCGCGGCGTCAGGACGTTGTGCAGGTTGTGGGTGGCGTTCTCCGCCATGCACAGGGCCCGCCGCTCGGGGAAGTGGAGGTTCATCTCGGCGGGCGCTTCGGTTCCGGGGGTGAGCTGGAAGACGATCCGGACCCCGTCGATGACCTCCGTCTGCCCGGTCCGGGTGATGTCCCTGGTCGGGGGGACGAGGGTCACCCGTCCCGATGAGGCGGTCAGCCCGAGGCCGGTGCCGACCGCCCCGTCCGGCCCCTTCGGCAGCAGGGCGCCCGTCTGGTAGACGCCGCGGCGGCCCATCGCGGTGCCCGCGTAGACGTTCTCGGCGACGGCGTGGTCCAGGAACCCGGCCGGCGCCAGGATCGGCACGGCCCCGGGGTCGCCGCCGTCCGGGATGACGCCTTCGGCGCCGCCGAAGTGGTCGACGTGGGAGTGGGTGTAGACGAGTGCGGCGACCGGCCGGTCGCCGCGGTGCTCGCGGTAGAGCGCCAGCGCGGCGGCGGCCGTCTCGGCGGACACCAGCGGGTCGATGACGACCACGCCGTGCTCCCCCTCGACCAGGGTCATGTTCGACAGGTCGAGGCCCCGCACCTGGTAGATGCCGTCCGTGACCTCGAAGAGCCCCTGCACGGCGCACAGCCGCGACTGCCGCCACAGGGACGGGTTCACCGACTCGGGGCACGGGCCGTCGAGGAACGCGTAGGCGTCGCCGTCCCAGACGACGCGCCCGCCGGCGTCCGTCACCACGTCGGGCGACAGGGGCGCCACCCGGCCGCGCGCGGCGTTCTCGAAGTCGGTCCGGTCGTCGAACGCGGGTCCAGCCATGACCTCCGTATGTCCCGGAACAAATCGCCACAAAAGCCCCGCCGGGCAAAGAGTCGGGGCGACCGTGTCGACTTCCGGTCACATTTCACCCGGGCCTGCACCAAAAGGGCACCGAACACGGTTCCGGATACCAGAACAACGGGGACCTTTCCGGCATCAACGACCGGCCGCGAGCATGGGGAGGCCAACGATGACCAGAACGGCGCACGGCTCGGCCCGGCACCTGCGGCCGACGTCCGGATGGCTCACGTTCGCCGGCACCCTCGCCATGGTGATCGGCGCGTTCAACGTGATCGACGGCCTGGTCGGCCTGTTCAGGGACAACTACTACCTCGCCAACGGCAACCAGATCCTGGTGTTCGACTTCACGTCGTGGGGCTGGTTCTGGCTGATCCTCGGCGCCTTCCAGATCGCCGTCGGCGCGGGGATCATCGCCGGGCGGATGTGGGCGCGCGTCGTCGGCGTCATGTTCGCCGTCCTCACCGCGCTCGGCCACATCGCGTTCCTGCGGGCGTTCCCGCTCTGGTCGGTGCTGACCATCGCGATGTCCATCCTGCTGATCTACGCGCTCACCGCGCCGTCGTCGCGGGCCCGGGGCTGAGCCCGCCCGCCACGGCCCGGGCCGCGGCACGGTGCTCCTCCGCCGCGGCCGGGTCCGTCCCGTCGAGGACGGCGGCGATGCCCTCGTGCGCCAGCGCCTCCTCGTGCCGGTACCCGACCTCCGGGGCCAGTTCCAGCGCCCGCCGGTGCAGCCGCAGGGCCTCCTCGGGCAGCCCCGCCAGCCGGCACGTCTCGCCGTAGCCGTTCAGGAAGTGGATCTTCCAGTGCTCCTCGAACAGCTCGTCGAGCAGCGCGAACGCCCGCCGGTGGGCGTCCAGCGCCTCCTCGTACCGGCCCATCCGGCGCAGGGCGACGCCGAGGCAGTTCAGGCACCACGCCTCGTTGTGCTTGTGGCCGTCCTCGCGCGCCAGGCCGAGGGCCTCGTGCAGGTGCCGGACGGCCTCGCCGGGCTCCTCGCCGGCGATGGCCACGCCGAGCGTGATCCGGGCCGTCAGCGCGGGCGCCCATGACGGGTCGGAGTGCGGGACCTCCAGGGCCCTGCGGGCCAGCCGCGCCGCCTCCTCGCGGTGCCCGAGCTGGAGCATCGCCCACGCCTCGTACGCGGTGGCGTGGGCGGCGCCCATCGGGCAGCCGGCCGCCTCGTACAGCCGCCCGGCCGTCCGGAACAGCTCCAGCGGCTCCTCGACGTGCCCCTCGTCCCACTTCAGGTAGCCGCGGCGCAGGGTCAGCTCCGCCTGCGACAGGGCGTCCCCCACCCGCGACACCAGCGGCGCCGCCGCCTCGTACGCGGCGCCGGCCTCCG
>NZ_JBEYYT010000019.1:36742-52898 GCF_040645715.1 Spirillospora sp. NPDC046719
GGGCCGCCCCGCTCCCCGGGGGCCGCCCACCCCAACGGGCCCGGGTTGCACCGCGGCGACGCGGTGGGGGCGGGCCCCCGGGGCGAGCGAGAGCGGGTCGCCGAGACGCCGCGCGGCGTCCACCGACCGCTCGAAGAGGACGTTGAGCTGCGTCGTCCCGCAGCGCCGCGCGAAGTACGCCCGCATGAAGCGCGGCAGCTCGCACACGTGCGCGTCGGCGCCGGCGGCGACCGCGGCGTGGAAGGCGGCCATCAGGTTCCCGTACTCGGTGCCGAACCAGGCGAGCGCCGCGTACTTGTCGGGGAACCGCGGCAGCCCGGCCGGGGCCCGGCCCGCCGAGGCGGCCCGGCTGCCCGCCGGGAACGGCATCGCGGCGTCGGCGGCCGCGGCGGCGTGCACGTAGTAGTCGAGGACGCGGCTCAGCGCCCGCTCCCGCTCCGCCGGGGACTCGTGCTCGGCGGCGGCCCGGCGCGCGTGCTGGTGCACCAGGTCGTGCAGCCGGTAGCGGCCCGCCGCCGGCTGCTGGACGAGGTGCGCGTCGAGCAGGTCCTCCAGCATGGCCAGGGCGGTGCGCGGCGGGACGTCCGCGAGCGCCGCCGCCACGTACTCGTCGAACGACGCCCCGGGCAGCTCCCCCAGCAGCCGGAACAGGCGGCGCTGGGCCCGGTCGAGCTGCCGGACCGACATCGCGAACGCGGTGTCGAACTCGCTGGCGCCCTCCGCCATCCGCTCGACGAGGATGCCGACGGTCCAGCCCGGCCGGTGCCGCAGCCGGGCCGCGGCGAGCCGCAGCGCGAGCGGCAGGTGCCCGCACAGCCGCAGCACCTCCGCCGCGGCCTCCGGCTCGCGGGCCAGCCGGCCGCCGGGACCGCCGGACCCGCCCGCCTCGCCGCTCGCGCGGGCCAGCAGCTCCACGCTCTCCTCCGGGGACAGCACGTCCAGCGACACCGGGGGCACCTCGTCCAGGCCCAGCAGCCGGTTGCGGCTGGTGATCAGGGCGACGGACGGGCCCGCGCCGGGCAGCAGCGGCCGGACCTGCGCGGCGTCGGCGGCGTTGTCCAGCACCACGACGGCCCGCAGCCCCGCCAGCTCCGACCGCCAGCAGGCCGCGAGCGGCTCGACGCCGCCCTCCTGCGGGATCTTCTCGGACGGGACGTCGAGCGCGGCGAGCAGCGACCGCAGCGCGGTCTCGGGGTCGAGGGGCTCGCGGCCCTCGGTGAACCCGTGCAGGTCCAGGTAGAGCTGGGCGTCGGGCTGCTCGGCGGCGAGCCGGTACGCGGCGTGCACCGCCAGGCAGGTCTTGCCGACGCCCGCCATGCCGTCGACGGCGACGACCCGGCTGCCCGCCACCGCGCCGAGGACGGCGGCGAGCGCGGCCTCCCGCCCGGTGAAGTCGGGGACGTCGCGCGGCAGGTCGTTGCGGGGCGGGCGCGGGGCGCCGGCGGGCGGCGACGGCGGCCGCACCTGGCGGCTGGTCTTCGGGGGCGCCGGCAGCGGGCTCGACGCCCGCTCCCACAGCGGACGCAGCGGGCGCGGGTCGCGCTTCACGAGCCGGCACAGCGCGAGCACCGCCGGCCACGGCGGGACGGTCTGCCCGCCGAGGTAGCGCGACAGCGACGACGAGCTGAGGCCCGTGTCCCGGGCGAGGGCCCGGACGCCGCGTCCGGACAGCTCCTGGAGCAGCCGCAGCCGGGCGGCCAGCTCCTCCTCCGGGCCGGCCTTCGCCGTCCGCTGCTGCGCGACCACCGCTCCCCCGCCTCCCTGTCCCACGCGGGCCGGATCCGCGCGGGGGCTCCCGCCGCTGGTCAAGCCCGTTCCGGCTGTCCCACGGTGTCCCATCGGCGTCGTCCTGGCAAGCCCGTCCCGCTGTGATGGAGTCACGCCCCGGGGGAACGGGGCACCGGCCCACGAAACAGGGAGAGACCGAGATGCAGTCCCGGATGCAGAACCCCGCCGTCGTCCTGTCCAGCGCGATGAAGCCGATCCAGGAGGTCTTCAAGGCCGTGCACTCCGGCGGGGTGGACGAGCAGACGCTGGAGCTGGTGCACCTGCGGGTCAGCCAGATCAACGGGTGCAGCGCCTGCGTCGACGCCGGCGCCAAGACGGCCCGGAAGGCGGGCGTGAGCGACGAGCGGCTGGCGCTGGTCGCCGCGTGGCGGGAGGCCCCGTACTTCAGCGAGGAGGAGCGGGCCGCGCTGGAGCTGGCGGAGGCCGCGACGCGCCTCGCGGACCGTCCCGACGCGGTGAGCGACGAGGTCTGGGACGCCGCCGCCACCTACTTCGACGAGAAGCAGCTGGCCGCGATCGTCCTGATGATCGGCGTCACCAACATGTTCAACCGGCTGAACGCCACCACCCGGCAGATCGCCGGCGCCTGGGGCTGAGCGCCACCACCGCCGGGCGGCACCGCTCGACGGGCGGCCTCGCTCGCCCGGCGGCACCGCCGGGCGGCGTCGTCGCAGGTGGGACGGCTGACCAGACCGGTCAGGAATCGAGAAGCACCGATGACCGAGCCGGAACTAGCGTGACCGGCACGGGCGCCCCGGACGGGGCGCCCGCACGAGAACCGAGGAGCGATCATGAGCGAGTCTTCCACCCAGGGGATCAAGACGGTCCTGCACCCCGTGTCCGACCTGGCGGCCGCCAAGGCGGTCTACACCGCGCTGCTCGGCGCCGCCCCGACGGCCGACTCGGAGTACTACGTCGGCTACGACGCCGAGGGCCAGCACATCGGGCTGGTGCCGGCCGGCGGGCCGCAGAACATGACGTCGCCGGTGGCGTACTGGCACGTCGCGGACATCGAGGCGAAGCTGGCCGAGGTGACGGCGGCGGGCGCGGCCGTGCAGGACGCCCCGCGCGACGTCGGCGGCGGCCGCCTGGTGGCCACCTTCACCGACCCCGACGGCAACGTCCTCGGGCTGATCCAGGACAAGTGACGGGGTCCTCCCGGACCGGACGCGGCGCGGGCCGCAGGAGCGGCGAAGCGGACATACTGTCGGACCTGGCAGGCGACGCCGACGCGGCCCGCCGACCCGGGCCCGCCGACCCGATGGAGAGATCATGAGCACCACCACCAGCACGGACGCGCCGGACCCGCGGCCGGACGCGCAGCAGGACAGGGCGCACGTCGCCGACAGCCACGACCTGATCCGCGTGCACGGCGCCCGCGAGAACAACCTCAAGGACGTCGGCATCGAGATCCCCAAGCGCCGGCTGACGGTGTTCACCGGCGTCTCCGGGTCCGGCAAGACCTCGCTGGTGTTCAACACGATCGCCGCCGAGTCGCAGCGGATGATCAACGAGACGTACAGCACCTTCGTGCAGGGCTTCATGCCGGCGCAGGCGCGGCCCGACGTCGACGTCCTGGAGGGGCTGACCACGGCGATCATCGTCGACCAGCAGCGGATGGGCGCCGACCCCCGCTCGACGGTCGGCACCGCCACCGACGCGCACGCGATGCTGCGGATCCTGTTCAGCCGGCTCGGGCGGCCGCACATCGGGTCGCCGCAGGCGTTCTCCTTCAACGTCGCGTCGATCAGCGGCGGCGGCGCCGTGAAGTACGAGCGCGGCGGCAAGACGGTGAAGGAGCAGCGCTCCTTCACGATCACCGGCGGGATGTGCCCGCGCTGCGAGGGCCGCGGCACGGTCTCCGACATCGACCTCGCCGAGCTGTACGACGAGGACAAGTCGCTGAACGAGGGCGCGCTCAAGATCCCCGGGTACAGCATGGACGGCTGGTACGGGCGCATCTTCCGCGGCTGCGGCTACTTCGACCCGGACAAGCCGATCCGCAAGTACACCAAGAAGGAACTGGACGACCTGCTCCACCGGGAGCCGACCAAGATCAAGGTCGACGGGATCAACCTGACCTACGAGGGCCTGATCCCGCGGATCCAGAAGTCGATGCTGTCCAAGGACGTCGACTCGCTGCAGCCGCACGTCCGGGCGTTCGTGACGCGGGCGACGACGTTCACGGTCTGCCCGGACTGCGGCGGCACGCGGCTCACCGAGGCGGCCCGGTCGTCCAAGATCGACGGGATCAGCATCGCCGACGCGTGCGCGATGCAGATCAGCGACCTGGCCGCGTGGGTCCGCGGGCTGGACGAGCCGTCCGTCGCGCCGCTGCTCGGGAAGCTGGCGCACACCCTCGACTCGTTCGTGGAGATCGGGCTCGGCTACCTGTCCCTGGAGCGGCCGTCGGGCACGCTGTCGGGCGGCGAGGCGCAGCGCGTCAAGATGATCCGGCACCTCGGCTCGTCGCTCACCGACGTCACCTACGTCTTCGACGAGCCGACGATCGGGCTGCACCCGCACGACATCCAGCGGATGAACGGCCTGCTGCTGCGGCTGCGCGACAAGGGCAACACGGTCCTCGTCGTGGAGCACAAGCCGGAGGCGATCGCGATCGCCGACCACGTCGTCGACCTCGGTCCCGGCGCCGGCACGAACGGCGGCACCGTCTGCTTCGAGGGCACCGTCGAGGGGCTGCGCGCGTCCGGCACCGTCACCGGCCGCCACCTCGACGACCGGGCCGCGCTGAAGAAGACGGTGCGCGAGCCCACCGGGAGGCTGGAGATCCGCGGCGCGTCGACGCACAACCTGCAGGACGTGGACGTCGACATCCCGCTCGGGGTGCTCACCGTCGTCACGGGCGTCGCCGGGTCCGGCAAGAGCTCGCTCGTGCACGGGTCGATCCCGGCGGGCGCGGGCGTGGTGGCGATCGACCAGGGCGCGATCCGCGGCTCGCGGCGCAGCAACCCGGCGACCTACACCGGGCTGCTCGACCCCATCCGCAAGGCGTTCGCGAAGGCGAACGGGGTGAAGCCCGCGCTGTTCAGCGCGAACTCCGAGGGCGCCTGCCCGGCCTGCAACGGCGCCGGCGTCGTCTACACCGACCTCGCGATGATGGCCGGGGTCGCCGTGACCTGCGAGGAGTGCGAGGGCAAGCGGTTCCAGGAGGCGGTGCTGGACTACCGCCTCGGCGGCCGCGACATCGCCGAGGTGCTCGCGATGCCGGTCGCGGAGGCCGAGGAGTTCTTCGGCGCCGGCGAGGCACGGCTGCCCGCCGCGCACAAGATCCTCCGGCGGCTCGCCGACGTCGGGCTCGGGTACCTCGGCATCGGGCAGCCGCTCACCACGCTGTCCGGCGGGGAGCGGCAGCGGCTCAAGCTCGCCACCCACATGGGCGAGGACGGCGGCGTGTACGTCCTCGACGAGCCGACCGCGGGCCTGCACCTCGCGGACGTCGAGCAGCTGCTCGGGCTGCTGGACCGGCTCGTCGACGCCGGCAAGTCGGTGATCGTCATCGAGCACCACCAGGCCGTGATGGCGCACGCCGACTGGATCATCGACCTCGGTCCCGGCGCCGGGCACGACGGCGGGCGGATCGTGTTCGAGGGAACGCCCTCCGACCTCGTCGCCGCCCGCTCCACCCTCACCGGGGAGCACCTCGCCGCCTACGTCGGCGCCTGACCGGCCATGGGCCTCGCGGACGTCCTGAGCCGCCTCCGGCGCGGGGCGGGACGCCGCGGGGCCCGGCGGCGTCCCGGGAATGTCACCGGCGGGACGTACGATCCGGATGTGGCCCGCAAACCCGCCTCGGAGCAGCGCCTTCTCGACCTGGCGCGGCTGCGGCGCGTCCGCGACCGGATCGACCGGGAGTTCGCGCGGCCGCTCGACGTCGAGGCGCTCGCCCGGGGCGTGAACATGTCGGCGGGGCACCTCAGCCGCGAGTTCCGCGCCGCCTACGGCGAGTCGCCCTACTCCTACCTGATGACGCGGCGCATCGAGCGGGCGATGGCGCTGCTGCGGCGCGGCGACCTCAGCGTCACCGAGGTGTGCTTCGAGGTCGGCTGCTCGTCGCTGGGCACGTTCAGCACCCGGTTCACCGAGCTCGTCGGGATGCCGCCCAGCGTGTACCGGCGGCGGGCGGCGGACGCGCCGGGCGAGCTGCCGTCGTGCGTGGCGAAGCAGGTGACGCGGCCGGTGCGGAGCAGGTCGCCGGGCCCGGGCGGGCCGCCGGGTTAGCCTGGCCGCATGGACATCGCCATCCATTCGACGTTCCTCCCGCACGAGGACCCGGAGGCGTCCCTGGCCTTCTACCGGGACGTCCTCGGCTTCGAGGTCCGGCTGGACGTCGGCCAGGGGCGGATGCGCTGGATCACGGTCGGGCCGCCCGGCGGGGCGGGCACGGCCATCGTCCTGCACCCGCCGGCCGCGGACCCCGGCGTCACCGAGGACGAGCGCCGCACCATCGCGGAGATGATGGCCAAGGGCACCTACGCGATCATCCAGCTGGCCACGCCCGACCTCGACGGCGCCTTCAAGCGGCTCCAGGCGGGGAACGCCGACATCGTCCAGGAGCCGGCCGAGCAGCCGTACGGCGTGCGGGACTGCGCGGTCCGCGACCCGGCCGGCAACCTGATCCGCATCCAGCAGACCCGCTGACGCCCCGCCCGGCCGGAAGCGGCCGTGCGGGTGCCGGAGCGCTGCCGGTGCGCCGTTCTTTTCCAGGAAAGGCGCGGGGACGCCATATCATCGCGGGCCGCCCAGATTCGGGGCGGGTGCGGTAATTTTGGGCGGAATCCCCGAGGGAAGGGCGTCGTTCATGGCAGCGGACGGGCCGGTCATCGACACGAGCGTTCCGCATTCGGCGCGCGTCTGGAACTACTGGCTGGGCGGCAAGGACAATTATCCGGTCGACCGGGAGGTCGGCGAGCAGGTCCGCGCGGTGTATCCGGGAATCGTGGACGTGGCGCGCCACTCGCGGGCGTTCCTCGGGCGCGCGGTGCGGTATCTGGCGGGCGAGGCGGGTATCGCGCAGTTCCTCGACATCGGCACCGGGCTGCCGACGGTGGACAACACGCACGAGGTCGCGCAGCGGGTGAACGCGGGCTGCCGGATCGTCTACGTGGACAACGACCCGCTCGTCCTGACGCATGCCCGTGCCCTGCTCAACAGCACTCCGGAGGGCGCGTGCGACTACATCAGCGCGGACGTCCGGGACCCGGACGCCATTCTCGAACGGGCGTCCCGGACGCTCGATCTCGGCCGTCCGGTCGCGCTGATGATGCTGGGCATTCTCGGGAACGTATGGGACGACGCGGAGGCGCGGGCGATCCGCGACCGGCTCGTCGGAGCGCTGGCGCCGGGCAGTTTCCTCGTTCTGGAGGACGGCACCGACAAGGTGGATCCGGAGGCGGCCGCTCAGGCGGAGCAGACCCGCGCGGAAGCGGGCGACCCTTACAAGCTCCGCACTCCCGAGCAGATCGCGGCCTATTTCGACGGCCTGGAACTGCTGGAGCCCGGTGTGGTGTCGGTGTCGCAATGGCGTCCGGAGGCCACTCCGTGGGGCAGCCCGGCGGAGGTGACGGCCTTCTGCGGCGTCGCGCGGAAACCCGCCGTCACCTGACGCGGCCTTTCCACGCCCCGCCGCGGCCTTTCCAATGCAGGCGGGCGGAGTCGACGGTCATCGCGGCGTAAATGAGCGCGATCAGCGGCAGGGCCGGCGCTCTCAGCGGCGAAAGGCCGTAGAAGCGCAGCATCGGGACGTAGGTGGCGGTCATCAGCGCCCAGGCGACGAGGCCCGCGGCGGCGGGCAGGGGGCTGAGGGCCGCCAGCCCGGCGAGCGCCGCGACGGGCGGGACGGCGTACACCAGTAGCAGGCCGAGGACGGTGCCGAGCAGCAGGGCGGGCGAGTAGCGGAGCTGGTGGTAGGCGCTGCGGGCGATCATGGCCCACAGGTCGCGCAGGTGCGGGTAGGGGCGGCGGCTGACCACGTCCCGGTCGAGGTCGAGGCGGCAGCGGGCGCCGGCGCGCTTGAGCAGGCGGCCGAGCGCGACGTCGTCGATGAGCGCGTCGTGGATCGCGGCGAGCCCGCCCGCCGCCTCCAGCGTCTCGCGGCGGACGAGCATGCAGCCGCCGGCCGCGGCGGCGGTGCGGCGGCCCCGGGCGACGCGGCGGAACGGGTAGAGCTGCGCGAAGAAGTACACGAAGGCGGGGACGATCCAGCGCTCCCAGGCGGTGGCGGTGTTCAGGGCGGCCATCCGGGACACGAGGTCGCGGTCGTGCGCGGCGCGGACGAGGCGGGCGAGCGTGCCGGGCGCGTAGGCGATGTCGGCGTCGGTGAACAGGTAGAAGTCGGGCTCGCCGGCGGCCCGGACGCCCTCGGACATCGCCCACACCTTGCCCGCCCAGCCGGCGGGCCGCTCGCGGGCCCGGACGACCCGGGACGCGCCGAGCCGGGCGGCGGTCTCGGCGGTGCCGTCGCCGCTGGCGTCGTCCACGACGACGACGTCGAAGCGGCCGGGGTAGCGCTGCGCGAGGACGGTCGGGAGCGTGCCGGGCAGGACGGCGGCCTCGTCGCGGGCCGGGATCACGGCGGTGACGTGCGGCCACGCGGGCGGGTCGGCGCGGGGGCCGGCGGTGTCGGGGACGCCTGTGCGGGTGCGCCAGAAGCCGCCGTGGGCGACGGCCAGGTACAGCCAGGCCGCGAGGGAGGCCAGTGCCAGTACGCCCAGGGTCAGCACGTCCGGCAGCCTCGCATCCGGCGGTGGTGATCGTCCAGCATCACGGAGCGTGAAGATGGGCATCCACAGGGTGTGGACGCTCCCTGGCGCCGGCCGCTCGTCCGGACGATCGCGCGCATGCTGGTGATCTCGGCCTGCATGGTGGTCCTGTACGCGGTGGCGCCGCTGGACGTGCGGTTCGGGGCCGCCTCCGCGCTGGCGCTGGTCGGGTCGCTGGCGGGTCTCGGGGTGCTCACCGGCTGGCAGGCGCGGTCGATCGTCCGCTCGCCGTCGCCCTGGCTGCGCGCCATGGAGGCGCTGGTGACGTCGCTCGTCGTGTTCCTGCTGCTGTTCGCCTCGTCGTACCTGCTGATGGACAGCGGCGGGACGGGCCACTTCTCCGAGCGGCTGTCGAAGGTGGACTCCCTGTACTTCACCGTGACGGTGTTCTCGTCTGTCGGTTTCGGCGACATCGTGCCCGTGTCGACGGCGGCGCGGATCCTGACGACCGTGCAGATGCTCGGCGACCTGGTGTTCCTCGGTGCCGTCGGGCGGGTGCTCGTGGAGGCCGCGCGCAGGGGCGCGGAGCGGCGCGACCGCGCCGGGCGCCCGGACGAGCGCGGATGACCGGCGGCCCGGGGTCAGCCGCCGGGCAGCTCGCCGAGCTTGACCTGGACGTCCTTCTTCGACCCGCTCGGCTCCTGGACCTGGACCTTCACGGTCTGGCCGGGCTTCAGGCCGGCCAGGACGGCGGCCAGCGCGGTCTGGTCGGGCGTCGGGGTGCCGTTCACCGCGAGGATCAGGTCGCCGGCCTTGATCCCGGCCTTGTCGGCGCCGGCGCCCTTCGTCACGTCCACCACGGCGACCGCGGTCTTCTCGCCGCTGCGCGGGTCGACGATCGTGCGGACGGTCGCGCCGATCGCGGCCCGCCCGGACTGCGCCACCTTCCCGTTCCGGATCAGCTGCGGGGCGATCTTCTTGACGGTGTCGCTCGGCGTCGCGAACCCGATGCCCGCTGCGGCCCCGCCGATCTGCGGGTCGGACGCGGCGGCGGTCGGGATGCCGATGACCTGCCCGTCCAGCGTGACGAGCGCACCGCCGCTGTTGCCGGGGTTGATGGGCGCGCTGGTCTGGATCGCGTCGCCGATCGTCGCGCCGGGGAACGCGCCCTCCTGCTTGGTGGAGACCGTCCGGTTCAGCGCGGAGACGATCCCGTTCGTCACGCTCCCGGCGAGGCCGAGCGGGTTGCCCATGGCCAGCACGATCTGCCCGACCCTGGCCTGGGCGGAGTCCCCGAACGCGGCCGGGCGCAGGGTGCCGCCGGCCGCCCTCACCACCGCGAGGTCGTCGGCGACGAAGGAGCCGACCAGGTTCGCCTTCAGCGGGCTGCCGCCGCTGGAGGCCGTCACCCGGATCTGCTTGGCGCCCGCGACGACGTGCGCGTTCGTGACGATGTCGCCCTTGTCGTCGTAGACGACGCCGGAGCCCTCGCCCTGGTCGGTCTCGATCTTCACGACGGAGGGCAGCACGGACGAGACGACCTGCTCGTACTGCTGCTGGAGCTGCGCCGCGCCGCCGGTCGGCGAGGGCGCCGCCGCGGCGGCCGTCCGCGCCTTCCCGCCGTCGCCTCCCCCGCCGCAGCCCGCCAGCAGCAGCGCCGTCCCCGCCAGGGCCCCCGCGAACAACCTCACGTTCCGGTCCACCAGAACTCCCCCCTCCCTGTCCGCTCCTTCCCTTTTCCGCCGCGAAGGCACTTCCGACCTGCGGCGACGTGATCGCGTTTCGGCGGCCCTTGTCCGCCATGCCCGGAATGTCGGACGATCAAGGTCGCCATCGAGGGGAGATCGGGACCGTGCGCGACGACATCGGCGGGGTCGACACCGGGGCCCGCGGCACCTGGGCCGGGGGCGACTACGCCCGCGTCGGCAACCGCTGGCTCCTGGTGAGCGAGCTGCTCTGCGAGACCGCCGGGATCCGGCCCGGCGAGCGCGTCATCGACGTCGCCACCGGCACCGGGAACACCGCCCTCGCCGCGGCCCGCCGGTTCGCCGACGTCACGGGCGTCGACTACGTCCCCGAGCTGCTGGACCACGCGCGGGCCCGCGCCGCCGCCGAGGGGCTGGAGGCGCGGTTCGAGACCGGCGACGCGCTGGCGCTGCCCCACCCGGACGGCGCGTTCGACGTGGCGGTGTCGACGTTCGGCGTCCAGTACGTCCCCGACCAGGAGCGGGCCGCCGCCGAGCTGGTGCGCGTCGTGCGGCCCGGCGGGCGGATCGCGCTGGCGAGCTGGGCGCCCGACGGCTTCCTCGGCGAGCTGCTCCGCCTCGTCGACCGGTACACCGCCGGGGCGTCCGGGGACGCGGCGCCCACCCGCTGGGGCACCGCCAAGCACCTGGAGCGGCTGCTCGGCCCGCACGCGTCCGCGCTGGAGTGCGCCGAGCGGCGGTGGCGGTTCCGGTTCCGCTCCCCCGCCGACATGATCGGCTACTTCCGGGCGTACTTCGGCCCGCTGACCATCGCGTTCGGCGTCCTCGACGCCGCCGGGCGGGACGCGCTGACCGCCGACCTCACCCGGTACATCGAGGCCGCCGGAGCCGCCCCCGGCGGCACCGTCGAGGTCCCCTCCACGTACCTGGAGGCGGTCGCCGTCCTCGGCCCGTGAGGCCGGCCGGCGCGGGCGGTCCCGGGATCAGTCCGTGAGCTCGTTCTTGCCGAAGAACGGCGCGTACCCGGACGGGAGCTGGCTCAGCAGGTGGTTCAGCTCGCCGCCGGAGACGGTGCCCGCGAGGGTGCTGAGCACGGCGTCGGCGTCCCACTCCGCGGTGCGCTCGGTGGCGCCGGTCATCCCGGCGACCCGGCGGCAGAACTCCGCCGACCCGTACGACTCGGCCCGCGCGGCGTCGCGGTCGCGCATCAGCTCGTCCAGCGGCTCGGGGAGCTGCGCCGCCAGGTGGTCGGCGCTCTCCTCGGTGAGCCGGTCGCGCAGCACGCTCAGCACCGCCTCGGTGACGCGCTCGGCCTCCTCGCGGCCGCTGTAGTCCCCGTTTTCGCGGACCGTCGCGATGAACTGCCCGTACTTCATGGTCTGTCCCCTCTCCGTACGCCTGCGTCCGGTCCTCTCTGCCGGGGTGCCCGTGAACACGGCCTCCATGCGGCCCGGAATGGGATGAATCGCCCGCGCCCCCTGGGGGATCCCGTGCCGTCTGCATGGATCCGGACCCGGGGGTAGGGCCCTAGGGACGGGAGACCGGGCACGGAGGTGAGCGTTGGCGCTGCACATCGAGGACTAGGGAACCGAAGACAGCCGAAGGAGAACCGCATGCGCGCCTTGACCGTCGTCCCCGGGCAGAAGGACTCCCTGTCGGTCCGGGACGTCCCCGATCCGGAGCCGGGCGACGGCGAGCTGCTGGTGGACGGGCTGGCCGTCGGGGTCTGCGGCACCGACCGGGAGATCGCGTCGGGCGAGTACGGCTGGGCGCCGCCCGGCCATGACCGGCTGGTCATCGGACATGAGTCGCTCGGCCGGGTGCGGCGGGCGCCGTCCGGCAGCGGGTTCGCCGAGGGAGACCTGGTGGTCGGCGTGGTGCGGCGGCCCGACCCGGAGCCCTGCGGGGCCTGCGCGCACGGGCAGTTCGACATGTGCCGCAACGGCCGGTACACCGAGCGCGGCATCAAGGAGATCGACGGCTACGCGAGCCAGGCGTGGACGGTCGAGGCCGACTACGCGGTGAAGCTGGACCCGCGGCTCGCGGACGTCGGCACGCTGATGGAGCCGGCGACGGTGGTCGCCAAGGCGTGGGAGCAGGTCGAGAAGGTCGGCGAGCGCGCCTGGTACGAGCCGAGGTCCGCGCTGGTCACCGGCGCGGGCCCGATCGGGCTGCTGGCCGCGCTGCTCGGCGTCCAGCGCGGGCTCGACATGCACGTCCTCGACCAGGTGCCGGACGGGCCGAAGCCGGAGCTGGTGAAGAGCCTCGGCGCGACGTACCACAGCGAGGGGATGGACGCCGCGGTCGCGTACGCCAAGCCGGACATCGTCATCGAGGCCACCGGCGTCGGGCAGCTCGTGTTCGGCGCGATGGCGGCCACCGGCGCGTACGGCGTCGTCTGCCTGACCGGCGTGTCGCCGGCCGGGCGGAAGCTGACGGTCGACGCGGGCGGCCTCAACCGGGAGATCGTGCTGCAGAACGACGCGATCGTCGGGTCGGTGAACGCCAACCTGGACCACTACGCGGAGGCCGCGGGCGCCCTCGCCCAGGCCGACCCGGACTGGCTCGGCCGGCTGGTGTCGCGGCGCGTCCCGCTGGAGCGGTTCCAGGACGCGTTCACGCCGGACAAGGACGATGTGAAGGTCGTCATCACGCTCGGCTAGCGCCCGCTCCGGCCGGGGCCGCTCGGGCTGCCCGGCGCGGCACCGCTCAGTGCTCGGTCTCCGTTCCGAGCAGCGGCTCGTCGGAGGCGCGCAGGTCCTGGTTGGGCAGGCCGTCGGGAAAGTCGCGGCGCACCCGTTCGAGCGCGGCCAGGGCGATGTCGAGGTGCCGCCGCTTGCTCGTCTCGTAGAAGGACTTCGCGCCGTCCGACAGCTTCGGCGCGGCGTGCAGCGGCTTGTCCGAGACGCAGAGCAGCGTCGCGTTCGGGATGCGGTAGCGGAACCCGTTGGCGGCGATCGTCGCCGACTCCATGTCGACCGCGATGCAGCGGGCGCCCTTCATCGCCGCGAGCGTCCGCCGCTGGTTGAACTCCCAGTTGCGGTTGCCGGTGGTGTGCACCACGCCCAGCCGGTAGCCGGCCCCGGCCGCTTCGAGGCTGTCGAGCAGGATGGTGTTGAGCCGGTGGTTGGGGATGACCGGGATGTCGGTGGGGAGCGCCTCGTCCAGCACGTGGTCGGCGCGCTGGTAGGCCGTGGCCAGCACGTAGTCGCCGAGCCGCTGGTGGTTGCGGAGCCCGCCGCAGTGACCGACCATGATCATCGTGTCCGGGCGCAGCACCGCGAGGTGGTCGGTGACGGTCTTGGCGTTGGACGGCCCGACCCCGATGTCGACGAGGCTGACGCCGTCCCCCTCGGGGGTGCGGTGGTGCCAGGCGGGCATCTGCACGCCGGGGCGCTCCGGCCCCTCCGCCCCGGGGAACCGCTCCCGGAACGACTCGACGTACATCGCGTAGTTGGTGAACAGCACGTGCCGCTGGAACGACTCGGCGGGAGTGCCGCAGTAGTGCCAGAGCCGGTCGAGGGACAGGGCCATGCGCTCCGGCCCGAACAGGAACAGCTTCTTGCCCCGCAGGTCGACGTGGTCCTCGTCCAGCGCGGCGAAGAAGCCCGGATCGTCGAACGGCAGCGCCCGCCGCGACGCCCGCACGGTCACGTTCGCGCCCGCCCGGATCAGCGCCGACAGCTCCCGGCGCAGGTAGTTCCGGATCGCGCCCGGCCGCGCGAACTCCCCGGTGATGTGCGGGTTCGCGGACGACCACGGGCGCTCGACGTCGATGGCCGGATACCAGCCGTCCGCGTCGATGGCGCACAGGGCGTCCAGGAGCTCCTCCACCGCCGGGGCCGGCGCCCCCGCCGGGGCCGTCGTGACCCGTCCCACCGTGCCCGGCACGCTTCCCTCGACCATCCAGGCGCCTCCCTCCGGCTCCGCACCAAGGCCAGCATCCTCGATCCGCGGCCGCGGCGTGATCGATTTTCGCCCGGACGGCCGGGGAGGCGGCGGATCGTTCACGACTGTCGCCTTCCGACGGTCCTGAATGTCATTCTGTTCTGGACGAGGGCGAGCGCGCGCGCCCGCCCGCAGGCCCCGCCCCCGGAGCGTGCATGATCGACAAGGAAGCCCTCCGCCGGAAGTACCGCGCCGAACGCGACAAGCGGCTCCGCCCCGACGGCAACGCCCAGTACCAGCGGCTCACCGGCCGGTTCGCCCGCTACTCCACCGACCCCCACCTCCCCGTCACGCCCCGCGAACCGCGCACCGACCACGTCACCGTGGCGTTCGTCGGCGGCGGGTTCGCCGGGCTCGTCACCGGCGCCCGGCTGAAGGAGGCCGGCGTCGCCGACGTCCGGATCGTCGAGAAGGGCGGCGACTTCGGCGGCACCTGGTACTGGAACCGCTACCCCGGCGCCCAGTGCGACACCGCCTCGATGGTCTACATGCCGCTGCTCGAAGAGACCGGGCACATGCCCACCGAGAAGTACGCGCACGGCCCGGAGATCCTGGAGCACTGCCGCCGCATCGGCAAGCAGTACGGCCTCTACGACAACGCGCTCTTCCACACCGAGGTCGAGGACCTGCAATGGGACGCGTCCCGGTCCCGGTGGACCGTCCGGACGAACCGCGGCGACGCGTTCACCGCCCAGTTCGTCGCCATGGGCACCGGCCCGCTGCACGTCCCGAAGCTGCCCGGCATCGACGGCATCGACGCGTTCGAGGGGCACTCGTTCCACACGAGCCGCTGGGACTACGCCTACACCGGCGGCGACCCGTCCGGCGCCCCCATGGACGGGCTGGCGGACAAGCGCGTCGCGATCATCGGGACGGGCGCGACGGCCGTCCAGTGCGTCCCGCACCTCGCGCGGGCCTGCCGGGAGCTGTACGTCTTCCAGCGGACGCCGTCGTCGGTCGACGTCCGGGACAACCGCCCCATCGACCCCGAATGGTTCGCCGGGATCGCGACGCCCGGCTGGCAGCGGCGCTGGCTGGAGAACTTCACCTCCAACCAGACCGGCGGCACCGCCGAGACCGACCTGGTCATGGACGGCTGGACCGACCTCAGCCGCCGCATCCGCGCCCGGTACGCCGCGCTCGGCCCCGGCGAGGCGACGCTCGAGCGGATGGCGGAGGTCTACGAGGACTCCGACCACGAGAAGATGGAGGAGATCCGCGCCCGCGTCGACGCGGTCGTCGCGGACCCGGAGACCGCCCGGAACCTCAAGGCCTGGTACCGGCAGCTGTGCAAGCGGCCCTGCTTCCACGACGAGTACCTGCAGGCGTTCAACGTCCCCGGCACCCACCTCGTCGACACCGACGGGAAGGGCGTCGAGCGCATCACCGCGTCCGGCGTCGTCGCGGGCGGGCGCGAGTACGAGGTCGACTGCGTCATCTACGCGTCCGGGTTCGAGGTCGGCACCGAGCACACCCGCCGCGCCGGCTACGACATGACCGGGCGCGGCGGCGTGAAGCTGTCGGAGTACTGGTCGGAGGGGATGCGCACCCTGCACGGCACCCACGTCCACGGCTTCCCGAACGCGTTCGTCGTGCAGCCCGCGCAGGGCGCGAACCTCATCTCCAACATCCCGCACAACCTCACCGAGGCGGGCGCGACGATCGCGGCGGTGATCCGGCACGCCCTCGACCGCGGGTGCGCCGAGGTCGAGGTGACGCGGGAGGCCGAGGACGCCTGGCTCGACCTGCTGCGCACCGCGCCGCCGCCGATGCGGTTCCTGCCGGACTGCACGCCCGGCTACTACAACAACGAGGGTCAGGCGCCGTCGCCGTGGTCGCTGCTGAACGTCGGCTACCCGGCGGGCGCCACCGCCTACTTCTCCTACCTGGAGCGCTGGCGCGAGTCCGGCGCCTTCGACGGCCTCACCTTCCGCTGACCCGTCCGTTCACGCGCGGCGGTGGGGCGGCCGCATCCAGGCGGACTCCGGGGGCTCC
>NZ_JBEYYT010000020.1:0-51935 GCF_040645715.1 Spirillospora sp. NPDC046719
GTCCATCGCGAAGCGACGCCGAAGGCGCCCTTGACTTTGGAGGGGCGGCCCCGTACGCCAGCGCCGCCCCCACCGCCCGATATCCCATCTCCCCGATATCCCATGGCCCGGCGCCTGACCGTCGCCATACCTTTACTCGGACTGGCCGGTTTCGAGCTTCTCATAATCGTAGGTCATGCCGATTCCGAGGGTGCTCTGCATTGGAAGGAGTCCGGTGCCGACGATGTCGAGAACGATAGGCATCAGCAAGTCCGCCAATTCCTTCACCTCGCCGGACGTGAGCAGATCCCACGGACCAGCGGCGAGTTCGTCGGTGCGCTTCTCGACCGCCGCGCGAACCCGGACGCCCTCTTCGGTAGCGGTGACTGCCGCAGCGCTCGCTTGACCGACACGCCCGGGCGCCGCCGCCCCCTCCGTCCCCGCCTCGCCCACGTCGCCCGCCTCGCCCGCGTTGCCCGGCTCGCCCGCCTTTTCCCCAGCCGCTTTCTCATCCGCCCGCACCAGCCCGCGAGCGGCGAGACGGTCACGAGCGGCGTTCCACTGCTCGACGGTCCACTGCCGGCTGGCGAACACTTCGGCGGGAGCGGCACCCACCGCGGCGTGCGAGACCAGCGCCTCGGCGGGACCGATGTCATAGGCCCGGAGCGCCGCTATGTGGCCGTCGCCGCGGTGCTCGCGCAGGATGGTAGCGGCCTGCCACAGCACCATGTGCGGCTCGTCCGGCCAGGGCAGTGCGGCGTTGGCGGCGGCCATCGGCCGATCCGCCACGTCCGCCGCCTCGGCGACTCGACGCGCCGTCTGGGCAGCTTGCCGCAGTTCCGGTGAACCGATCCGATCGCCCAGGATCCGGCGCAGCACCCGGTCCATGGCGCTACGGCGCGCGGCCAGAACCTGCTCGGGCGTTGCTGTTTGCCAGGCCGCTGCCATGTACCGCTCGACCATCTCCGGGTTGAAGCTGTAGAAGAGCTCGCTCACCGTCTGCGGGTCCACCGCTCCCAGGGGAGCGGCCCGGTACGGGAAATAGCTCGGCCAGCGCTCGTCGACGGCATATCCCAAGGCCGCAGCCTCTTCGGAAGCCTCGGGCGCGTAGTACAGGACGGCATGGACGGGCTCCAGCAGCTGCCACATCTGCCGGACGGTGCTCAAGTCATGATTCATGGCCATCTCCGTCACCTCAAACTCCCCGCTGCCGCTCCCCGCTCGTGGAGTCACGGCTCGCAGCGCAATCTTGTCACTGTCTAGATCCGGGTACAGCTTCACCTGCGAACGCGAACTTGTCAATGCCTAGTTCTGGCGACGGCGCCGCCGCTCAGCCCTCCGAGGCGCGGCGAAGAAGAGTCCGGACGTCCTCGACGTACACCAGGCGCCGGAACGGAACCCTCCGGTACCTGATCGGGAAGCCGAAAGAGGCCCGCTCACCCGTCCGATGCTCCACGAGCACGCGGACCTCCCCGTCCAGAACCGGCAGTTCACGGTAGAGAAGCCCTACGAGCACGCCGAGGCAACCCCAGGTACGGGACGGCAGCGCATTCCCATAGACCAGGGCGGCGCAACGACACGTCCGTGCCTTCGCGTGAACGGCAGGCCAGAACGAGTCCTCACCCCGGAGGCGGTCCCAGTCCACAGCGAGGTCCTCGTGCGTAGGCTTCTGCACTCGCACCTGGCCCTGATCACGGGCCCCGCCCCCGTCCCGGCTTCAACCGGCGCTCCCGCGACTGAGCACTCGCCGTCGAGCCGTCCAAGACGACCCACCGCAGCGGGACGCCCCGAAAGCGACCCCACTCCCCCTGAGCCGTCCTCAGAGCAGCGAGCAGAACCTGGACGACATCTCCCCTGGCCTCCGCAGAAAAGACGTCCAGCTCCCGCACAGCGGTCAGGAGATGCGGTCGAGGATGAGGGGATGGAGGTCGGGCGTTCCGTTCTCTTCGATGGAGAACGCACCGTCCAGCGATTCCAGCGCGCGCGCGAACCGGGACTCGTCGTCGGCGTGCAGCGTCAGCAGCGGCTGCCCAACCGTGACGCGGTCACCCGGCTTGGCGTGGCACGTGATCCCGGCCGCGAACGACACGGGGTCCTCCTTGCGCGCGCGCCCGGCGCCGAGACGCCACGCGGCGACGCCGACACCGTAGGCGTCCAGACGAGTCAGCACACCGGACGACGGCGCCGCGACGACATGGTTCTCCCGCGCGGACGGCAGCGCCGCGTCCGGGTCGCCGCCCTGAGCGCTGATCATCCGGCGCCAGACGTCCATGGCGGACCCGTCCTTCAGCGCGTCCGCCGGGTCCTTCCCGGAGACGCCGGCGGCGGCCAGCATCTCCCGCGCCAGCGTGAGCGTCAGCTCCACCACGTCGGACGGCCCGCCCCCGGCCAGCACCTCGACCGACTCCGCGACCTCGACGGCGTTGCCGACCGCGTTGCCGAGCGGGCGGTCCATGGCGGTGAGCAGGGCGACCGTCCGCAGCCCGTGATCGGTGCCGATCGCGACCATCGTCTCGGCGAGCTCCCTGGCCGTCTCCGGTGTCTTCATGAAGGCGCCGGAGCCGACCTTGACGTCCAGGACCAGCGCGCCCGTCCCCTCGGCGATCTTCTTGGACATGATCGAGGACGCGATCAGCGGGATCGACTCGACGGTCCCGGTGACGTCCCGCAGCGCGTACAGCTTGCGGTCGGCGGGGGCGAGCCCGCTGCCGGCGGCGCAGATCACCGCGCCGGTGGAGCGCAGCACGTCCAGCATCCCGGCGTTCGACAGCGACGCGCGCCAGCCGGGGATGGACTCCAGCTTGTCCAGGGTGCCGCCGGTGTGGCCGAGGCCCCGCCCGGACAGCTGCGGGACGGCCGCGCCGCACGCCGCGACCACCGGCGCCAGCGGCAGCGTGATCTTGTCTCCGACGCCTCCGGTGGAGTGCTTGTCGGTGGTCGGACGGTCCAGCGCGGACCAGTCCATCCGCTCGCCGGACCGGATCATCGCCTCGGTCCAGCGGGCGACCTCGGCGCGCGTCATGCCGTTGAGCAGGATCGCCATCGCCAGCGACGCCATCTGCTCCTCGGCGATCTCGCCGCGCGTGTAGGCGTCCACCGCCCAGTCGATCTGGTCGGCGGTGAGCGTCCCGCCGTCGCGCTTGCTGCGGATGACGTCGATGGCGTCCACAGTGTCCTCTCAGTTCGGAACGGAGCCCCTGGGGCCGGACCTTGGCCGGACTCGGTCAGGACTTGGTCGGCCCCCACGGGTGAGGGGTCGGGGCGTCAGGCCCGGGTGATCAGGTCGTCGGGGCCGAAGGCGTCGGGCAGGACGTCCGACATGGGCAGGATGCCGCGGACGGTCTCCAGCAGCGTCTGGGCGCCGCCGTGCTCCCACAGGAGCTGGCGGCAGCGCCCGCACGGCATCAGCGGGTCGCCGTGCCGGTCGACGACCGAAACCGCGACGAGCCGAGGCGACCCGGTCTTGCCGGGCCCGTGCAGCGCCGACACCAGGGAGCATTCGGCGCACAGCCCGACGCCGTACGAGGCGTTCTCGACGTTGCAGCCGGTGATGACGCGTCCGTCGTCCACCAGCGCCGCCGCTCCCACCGGGAAACCGGAGTAGGGCGCGTACGCGCGCTCCATCGCTTCCCGCGCGGCGGTGCGCAGGGCAGGCCAGTCGATATCGGTCATGCACCCATGATCTCTCAGGAAGGCACCGGGTCAGCGGGTCGGCGAGCCTCGCAAAACCGAGCCAGCGAGCCTCGCGTCGCCGGGCAAGCAAGCCTCACCACGCCAGCTCAGCAAGCCTCACCACACCAGCACAGCAAGCCTCACCACACCAAGCCTCACCACGCCCAGCACAGCAAGCGCGCCGCGCCAGGTCAGCAAGCCTCACCGCACCAGGTCAGCGAGCCTCACCGCGCCGGTACCGCAGGCCGTCGGCGGCGGGCATCCGCAGCCGCTGGCTGGCGAGCGCGAGGACGAGCAGCGTCGTCAGGTGCGGGCTGAACGACACGAGCTCACCGGGGACGGCGTCGCTCAGCAGGAACCAGACGAGCAGCGCCGCCGCCGCGACCAGCGACAGCACCGCGCCGACGTAGGCGCCGCGGACCTCGCGCCGCCCGAGGTCCGTCACGACCTGCGAGCGCAGCCGGTTGGCGCGCACGCCCTGCCACACCGCGACCCCGATGAGCAGGATCGTGACGAACAGGAGCAGCGCGTGCACGGACTGGCCGCCGCCGCGCACGTTCATCGCGTCGGTGTAGCCGAACAGCAGCGACCCGGCGGCGAGCCCGCCCGGACGCCAGTTCCCGAAGATCATCGACGCGAGGCCGATGTAGCCGCGTCCGCCGGTCTGCCCGTCCTGGTAGAGGGTCGCGGCGACGGTGACGAGGAACGCGCCGGCGAGGCCGGAGAACCCGCCCGAGATGATGACGGCCGCGTACTTCATCCGGTACACGTGCACGCCGAGGGACTCGGCCGCGTACGGGTCCTCGCCGCAGGACCGGATCCGCAGCCCGAACGGAGTTTTCCACAGGATCAGGAAAGTCAGCGGGATCAGCAGCAGGCAGACCACGGTGAGCAGTGACAGCCCGTTCGTCACCCCGCGAAGGATGCCCGCGATGTCCGACACCAGGAACCAGTGGTGGTTCTCCAGCGAGCCGAGCCAGTCGGGGCTCTCCCAGCCGCCGATCTTGCCGCCGGACAGCACCGGCAGCGTCAGCGTCTTGATCGGGTCGATCGGCGGCGACTGCCGCGGCCCGCCGCCGAGGTCCTTCGCGTGCCCGCTGTTGAAGATCAGCCCGGCGAGGAACTGGGTGAGGCCGAGCCCGAGGATGTTGATCGCGACACCGGACACGATGTGGTCGACGCCGAACGTGACCGTCGCGACGGCGTGCAGCAGCCCGCCGAGCGCGCCGCCGAGGATGCCGAACAGCACGCCGATCCAGGGACCCCACTGGTAGCCGGCCCACGCCCCGGTCCAGGTCCCGAGGATCATCATGCCCTCGAGCCCGATGTTGATCACGCCGGAGCGTTCCGCCCACAGCCCGCCGAGCCCGGCGAGGAAGATCGGCACGGCCAGCCGGAGCGCCGCGCCGACCGTCCCGCTGGAGGTGACGTCGTTCGCGCCGTCGATCACCCGGACGAGCGACAGCAGCACCAGCATCCCCGCCGCGATCAGCAGGTAGTGCGGCCAGCGCAGCCGGAACTTGCCGTTCCCCGCCTTCGCCGGCGCGACGGTCTCGGTCGCGGTCATGAGGTGCTCCCAGCGGCCTCGCGGGCCAGGTCATGGCCGGTGGCGAGCTCCGCGGCGACGGACCGCTGCTGCAACCGGATCTCCCAGCGCCGGACGAGCTCGTAGACGATGACGACGGTCAGCACGACCACGCCCTGCATCACCCCGACGATCTCCTTCGGGACCTCGACCTCCTGGAGGATGTCGGAGGTCTGGTCGAGGAAGGCGAACAGCAGTGACGCGAGCGCGATCCCCGCCGGATGGTTGCGGCCGAGCAGCGCGACGGTGATGCCGGTGAAGCCGAGGCCCGCCGGGAAGTTCAGCGAGTAGTCGTAGGACTCGCCGAGCAGCCCCGGGATGCCGATCAGCCCGGCCACCGCACCGGACGCCACCATCGTGATCACGATCATCCGCTTGGCGCTGACACCGCTGGCCTGCGCGGCGGACGGGGAAAGCCCGGAGATCTTCAGGTCGAACCCGAACCGGGTGTAGTTGATGACCACCCAGAACACGACGCCGACCACGATCGCCAGGGGCAGCAGCCCGTACACCGCGCCGGGCAGGTCGATGCCGATCGCCGACAGGAAGCCGTTCAGCGGCCCGACCCGTCCCGAGTGCGGGATGGTCGCGGTCGCGACGTCGTTGCTGTTCGGCCGGGGCTCGGCGAGCCGCTTGTCGTTCAGCAGGTAGGCGATGACGCCGGTGGCGATCGCGTTCAGCATGATCGTCGACAGCACCTCGCTGACCCCGCGGGTCACCTTCAGCACGCCCGCGATCGCCGCCCACAGCCCGCCGACCAGCACCGCCGCGACGATCACCAGGATCTGCCCGAACGGGGCGGGCAGCGAGACCGCGCCGCCCAGCGCGGCGGCGAGGAACGCCGCCAGCCGGTACTGGCCGTCCACGCCGATGTTCAGCAGCGCCATCCGGAAGCCGATCGCGACCGCGACCGCCGACAGGTAGTACCGGGTGGCGCGGTTGATGATGTCGACGATGGAGTGCTGCTGCGTGCCGTAGTCGACCATGCTCTGCACGGCGCTGACGGGGTCGGCGCCGGTCAGCCGGAGCAGGATCATCGTGATGCCGAGCGAGATCAGCAGCGCGAGGATCGGCGCGCCGATCTTCAGGCCGAGCCCGGTCGGGCCGAGCCCGCGCAGGACCGCCTTCCACGACGGCACCGGCTCGGGCCCCGCCTTCACCGGCCCCCCGCGCTCCGAAGGATCGGGCTCAGCCGGCTTGGGAACCTCCACCCGCCCCGCCCCGGAGCCCGCACCGGCCCCGGACGCAGCGCCGGACGCGGACGCCCCGCCAGCCCCGGAAGCCGCACCCTGCTCGGACGCCGCACCAGACTCGGACGCTGTGCCGGGCTCGGAGGCCGCGTCTGGCTTGGGCGGTGCATCCGACTTGGGCGCCGCGCCAGGCTTGGGCGCACCACCAGACTCCGACGCTGCGCCGGGCTCCGTCCCCGCGCCGGGCTCCGATGCCGTGCTGGGCTCGGACGCATCACTGGATCCTGAAGCCGCACCGGCCCCGGGCGCTGTGTTGGGGTCGGATGCCTTGTCGGGCTTGGAAGGCGTGTTCTGGTCGGAGGGCGGGGTGAGGGGGTCGTTCGGGTCCGGGGTGTCGTTCGGGCCGGTCATGACGGGTCCCCGGCGCCGGTCATGGCGGAGCCGAGCTCCTCCGGGGTGACCGTCCGCGGATCGACCTCCGCGACCAGGCGGCCCCGCAGGATCACGTGCAGGGTGTCGGACATTCCGATGAGTTCCTCAAGATCGGCGCTGATCAGCAGCACGGCGAGCCCGCCGGCGCGGGCCTGGCGCAGGTAGTCCCAGATGGCGGCCTGGGCGCCGACGTCGATGCCGCGGGTCGGGTGCGCGGCGATCAGCAGCCGCGGCTCGCCGGACATCTCCCGCCCGACGATCAGCTTCTGCTGGTTGCCGCCCGAGAGGGCGGCGGCGGGCACGTCGATGCCGGGCGTCCGGACGTCGTACTCGCGGACGATCCGGGTGGTGTCGCGGCGGGCGCCGCGCCGGTCCACCCAGGGGCCGCGGACGTTGGGGCGCTGCGTCTGGTGGCCGAGCACCCGGTTCTCCCACAGGGTGGCCTCCAGCACGAGCCCGTGCCGGTGCCGGTCCTCGGGGATGTAGGCGATGCCGGCCTCGCGGCGGCGCCGCGTCGGCCAGTGCTCGATCTCCTCGCCGCCGAAGACGATCGTCCCGGCGTCCGCGGACCGCAGGCCCATGATCGCTTCGATCAGCTCGCTCTGCCCGTTGCCCTCGACGCCGGCCAGCCCGACGATCTCGCCGCGCCGGATCCGCAGCGAGACGTCGTCGACGACGGGACGGCCCTCGGGGGTGAGGACCGTGAGCCCGCCGACCTCCAGCTGGACGTCCTCGGTGACGGTCGAGTCCCGCAGCTCCGGGGTGGGAAGCTGCGAGCCGACCATCAGCTCGGCGAGCCGCCGCGAGGTGACCTCGGACGGGTCGAGCCGCGTCGCGACGGTGGTGCCGCGGCGGATCACCGAGATGGTGTCGGCGACCGACAGCACCTCGTCCAGCTTGTGGGAGATGAACAGGACGGTGAGGCCCTCGGCGCGCAGCTCCCGCAGGTTGCCGAACAGCTCCTCGACCTCCTGCGGGACGAGCACGGCGGTGGGCTCGTCGAGGATCAGCACGCGGGCGCCCCGGTACAGCACCTTGAGGATCTCGACGCGCTGCCGCTCCCCGACGCCGAGCGTCTCGACGAGGACGTCGGGGTCGACGCGCAGCCCGTACGCCTTCGACATCTCGCGGATGCGGGCGCGGGCGGCGTCGAAGTCGATGCGGCCGCGCAGCCAGCCCTTGGCGCGCGGCTCGGCGCCGAGGATGACGTTCTCCAGCACGGTCAGGTTGTCGGCCAGCTTGAAGTGCTGGTGGACCATGCCGATGCCGCGGGCGATCGCGTCGGCGGGGGTGCGGAACGACACCGGCTCCCCATCGATCTCGATGGTGCCCTCGTCCGGCCGCTGCATCCCGTACAGGATCTTCATCAGCGTGGACTTGCCCGCGCCGTTCTCGCCGCAGAGCGCGTGCACCTCGCCGGGCTCGATGCTCAGGTTGATGTCGCGGTTGGCGACGACGCCGGGGAACCGCTTGGTGATCGATGTCAGCCGCACGGCCGGCACCTGGTCAGGCACGAGTGCCCCTCCTCCTGCCTCGGGATACGCGGCCGGGGCGCGCGCGCCGGGCGGCGTCGCGTCGGCGACGCACGGCCCGGGCGCGCGCGCCCGGCCGGGAGACGGTCGGGGGGGGCGGGGCCGGGGGGGGGCGGGGCCCCCCCCCCGGGGGCCGGACGGCGTCGCCGAAGGCGGGCACCTTCCCGGCCGGGACGCGGTGTCCGATCTCCTCGGCGAACCGGCTGGAGACGATGCCGCCGAACACCGCCATCCCGGCGGCGGTGCCGAGCATGCGGGACGCGAACACGCCCGAGCTGGCGGCGCCGAGGTCGCGCCTCGGCGCCGCGTTCTGCGCGATCAGCATGACGACCTGCTGCGACAGCCCGGCCCCGAAGCCGAGGACGGTCATGTAGACCCCGGCGGTGACGAGGCCGGTGCGCACGTCCATGGTGGCGAGCAGGGCGACGCCGACGGCGCTGATCGCCATGCTGGCGGCGGGCAGCCGGTGGTAGCGGCCGGTCCGCGCGATGTACCGGCCGGCGCCCATCGAGGCGGCCAGCAGGCCGGTCATCATCGGCAGCAGCAGGAGCCCGGACTCGGTGGCGCCGACTCCCCCGACGACCTGGAAGAACATCGGCAGGTACGTGGCGAGGCCGAAGCCGGTCGCGCCGCCGACCGCGGCGACGGCGCACGCCACCGCGAACGACCGGTCGCGGAACAGCCGCGGCGGGATGATCGCCTCGGCGGCGCGGCGCTCCACGAGCACCCACGCGGCGAACAGCACCGCGGAGCCGGCGGCGAGCGCGAGGACCTCCGCCGAGTCCCACGCGTACCGGGTCCCGGCCCAGCTGGTCAGGAGCGTGAAGCAGGTGACGGCGGCGCCGAGCAGGGCGATGCCCGCGTAGTCGATCCGGGGCCGCCGGTCCGGCTTCGGCAGCCGCAGGAACGCCAGGGTGATCGCGGTGGCGGCCAGCCCCAGCGGCAGGTTGACGTAGAACGCCCACCGCCAGGACGCGTGGTCGGTGAGGAAGCCGCCGACCAGCGGTCCCGCGATGCTGGACACCGCGAAGACCAGCGCCGAGTAGCCCTGGTAGCGGGCCCGCTCGCGCGGTTCGAACAGCTCCCCCGTCAGCGCGAACATCGAGCTCATCAGGCACCCGGCGGCCGCCCCCTGGACGACGCGGAACGCGATCAGCGCGTCCATCGACGGCGCCGCCCCGCACGCCGCCGAGCCCGCCAGGAACCCGATCAGCCCGATGAGCAGGACCGGGCGGCGGCCGAACAGGTCGCCGAGCCGTCCGGACAGCGGGACGGTGACGCTCGTGGCCAGCACGTACGCGGTGGAGACCCAGGCGAGCCGGTCCAGCCCGCCGAGGTCGCCGACGATCGTCGGCAGCGCGGTGCCGAGGACCGTCGCGTCCAGGGACGACATCAGCCCGGCGAGCATCAGGCCGCCGAACACCAGGACCCGGTGCCGGTGGCTCATGCCCGCCGGCGCGTCTTGGACGATCGTCATGTGCACCCCTCATTCATATGCTTAAGACATGTAGATGCTAAGCACAGCAATATGAGGGATGCAACCGGACTAGACTGGGCGGCATGACCGACGAGGCACTGGACGCCGTCGAGCGGAACATGGTCAAGCTGCGCCGCGGCATGTCCCGGCAGCGGCTCGGCAGGGCGGCGATCCGGGACCACAACCTGCCCGTCGACGTGCAGGTCCTGCACGTCGTGGACGTCGTGGACGAGGGTCCCGACGGGCCCGGCCAGGAGATGAGCGTCGGCCTGGTCGCCACCCGCCTCGGCGTCGACGCCTCGCGCGGCAGCCGCATCGTCGCCGAGGCCGTCAAGTCCGGGTACGTCCGCCGCGTCGCGTCCCAGGAGGACGGCCGCCGCATCCACCTGGAGCTGACCCCGGCGGGCCGGTCCGTCGTCGAGGCGACCCGCCGCACCCGCCAGGAGCACTTCGCCAAGGCCATGCGCGACTGGAGCGACACCGAGCGCGCCGAGTTCGCGCGCCTCCTCGCCCGCTTCGTCGACGGCTACGAAGGCTGATCGCGACGGCGATTTGGCCGGTCCATGACCCTCCCGGAAACGGTCCGCTACCGTTCGTGACTAATGTCGGGAGTATGAGCGCCGACGCGGACCTCGATCGGATCGTCGACGCCGCCACCCGGCTGTTCGCCGAGCTCGGGTTCGACGGCACGTCGCCGCGCCTGATCGCGGACGCGGCGGGCGTCGACCCCGCCACCGTCGACCGCCTGACCGGCGGCAAGACGGAGCTGTACCGGGAGGTGATGCGCCGCGCCACCGACGCCGAGAAGGCGGCGGTCGGCGGCGCCGCCGGCGGCTTCACCCCGACCCGGCAGGGCGTCGAGCGGCTGCTGGACGAGTACCTCGACTTCTACTCCGCGCACCCCGAGTACCTGGGGCTGTGGCTGCACCGCCGGACCGGCGACGCCGCCGACACCGCCGACCTGGAGGAGCAGTACGTCCGGCCGCGGCTCGGCGGGATCGTCAAGGCCCTGCGCGAGGCGGTCCCCGACGACGTCGACCTC
Organism: Spirillospora sp. NPDC046719; assembly: GCF_040645715.1. Lineage (NCBI taxonomy): Bacteria > Bacillati > Actinomycetota > Actinomycetes > Streptosporangiales > Thermomonosporaceae > Spirillospora > Spirillospora sp. NPDC046719. The sequence continues at coordinate 10,910 of NZ_JBEYYT010000020.1, forward strand.
GACCTGACGATCTGGACGATCCCCTGGGTCATCTCCGGTTTCCTCAGCCAGCGGGCGCTCGGCACGCGCGCGGAGGGGGAAGAGGAGGAGTCCGACGGCCCCTACCGGAACATCTCACGGGGCGAACTGGAGCGTTTCCGCGCGCACCTGCACATGCTCCTCGAACGGATGCTCACGCTGCCCGACGGCCCGGACCGCTGACCTCAGGGCAGGACGACCGGTTCGAGCCGGGGCCGTTTCGCGCTGCGGCCGTCGCCCGACGAGCGTCCGCGCAGCCGCCGCACGACCCACGGACCCATGAACCTGCCCGCCCAGGCGGCCTCCGTGCCCGCCCGGCGCCACGCCGGGACGGGCGGCAGCGGCGGGAGCGCGTCGGACCAGGACGCGTGGCCGCCGGGCAGGCCCAGCGCGTGGGCGGCCGCCGCGGCGATGCGCGCGTGCCCGAGCGGGCTCGCGTGGATGCGGTCGGGGCTCCACAGCCGCGGGTCGGTCGTCACGGGATGCGGGAACGTGTCCACCACCAGGGCGCCGTGCCGGCCGGCGGCCGTTCGGATGCGCTCGTTGAGGTCGACCACCCGCGGCCGCAGGTGCCGCACCAGCGGCGCGATCTTCGCGACGTCGGGGAAGGTGAACGTGACCACCCGCGCCCCGGCGCCGGTGAACGCCGACAGCATCGCCTCCAGCTCGGCGGCCACGGCCCGCGCGTCGAAACCGGGCCTGACCAGGTCGTTCATCCCGGCCATGACGGTGACCAGGTCCGGTTCCAGGGCGAGCGCCGCCTCGGTCTGCTCCGCCCGCACGCCCGCCGCGAGCCGCCCGCGCACCGCGAGGTTGGCGTAGCGGAAACCGGCGTCCCGCGCCGCGAGCAGCTCGGCGAGCCGGTCGGCCCATCCGCGGTACCCGGTCAGCTCGTCGCCGTCGTTGAGGCCCTCGGTCTGGCTGTCCCCGACCGCGACGTACCGGAGGTACCGCATCAGCCGACCCGCTGCCTCAGCACGGCCAGGGCCCATTCGCCCCACCGCTCGTTCTCGCGCTCGAACGCCAGGCCGCGCATCAGCGTCAGGTAGGGGCCGACGCGCTCGGCGTGCGCGAGGAACTCCTCCTCGGTGCGGCCGCCCAGCAGCCGCGCCTGCAGCCGCTCGAACCGGGCGATCTTCGCCCGCGCCCACTCCACCCGCTCCTCGACGGCGGAGCGCACGCCCTCGGCGTCCCCGGCGTCGACGGCCTGCACCATGACCATCATCTCGTCGCGGATCGCGCCGGGGCGGGGCGGACCGGCGGTGAACTCCCGCAGCTCCCGCCGCCCCTCCTCGGTCAGCGAGAACAGCCGCTTGTTCGGCCGCCGCTCCTGCTCGACGACCCGCGCCTGGACCAGGCCGTCCTCGCGCATCCGGTCGAGTTCCCGATAGAGCTGCTGCGGGGTGGCCATCCAGAAGTTGGCCACCGACGCGTCGAACCCCTTGGCCAGGTCGTACCCCGACGCCTCGCCCTCCAGCAGCGCGGCCATCACCGCATGACGCAACGACATGCCCCGACGATAACCCCGCGCGATTACTCAAATTGTTGACTACCCCCAGATGTGATCATCACCACGCCCTCATGCGGGCGGGCGGCGGGTGGCGGTGACGGCGACGGTGGCGTAGGGCATGGTGAAGGCGCCGCCCAGCGCGTCGATGGCGGCTCCGACCTCCTCCAGCACCTGCGCCACGTGGTCGGCGGGGAGCCGGGTGAGCGAGCCCTGGGTGGGCATCTGGTCCAGCCACTCGTCGCGCGTGTAGGTGTGCTCCCACTCGAACCGCCACCGCTCGGGGGCGGAGAATCCGCCTGCCTCCGCGATGCCGCCGGCGGCCTTGTCGAGGATGGGCTCGTAGCCGTCCAGGCCCTGCCGGGCCGCCTGCATGTTGAACGGCGAGTCGGGCGCGACGCGCCGGTAGACCGCCACGAAGGCGTCGACGATCTCCGCGGGGAGCTCCATGGCGTGCCAGAACACGGCGAGGCGGCCGCCGGGGCGCAGCACGCGGGCGGCCTTGGCGGCGCCGGCGACCGGGTCGACCCAGTGCCATGCGGTCCCCGCGACGACCGCGTCGAACATCCGGCCGGCCGGGTCCCAGTCCTCGATCGTGGCCACCTCGACCTCGATGCCGGTGCCGCGCGCGAACGCGGCCATCCGCGCGTCGGGCTCCACGCCCAGCACCCGGCACCCCGCCGCCTGGAGCTGCCGCGCCTCGATGCCGGTGCCGCAGCCGACGTCGAGGACGTCGCGGCCGGGGCTGCCCGCGACGATCCGCTCGATCAACGCGTCCGGGTAGCGGGGGCGGGTGCGGTCGTAGCGCTCGGTGTCGGCGCCGAACGACTCGGCCACCTCGCGGTACTGGTGGGGGGCGGGACGCGGAGGCTCCGGCGGTAGAGTGGTCATGCGCCCACTATAAATGGGCGGTCGCCCACTTGGTCAAGGAGGGATGCACTGTGCCGACCGGGGTGGCTCTGCGGGACGCGCGGCAGCAACTGTTCGACGCGGCCGAGCGCGTCCTGCTCCGCGACGGGCCGAACGCGCTGACCAGCCGCGCCGTCACCACCGAGGCCGGATGCGCCAAGGGCGTCCTGCACCGGCACTTCAGCGACTTCGACACCTTCCTCGCCGAACTCGTCGAGGACCGCATCGCCCGCGTCCGGGCCCAGGAGGCCGAGCTGTGCGAGCGGGCCGGGACGGGGACCGTCGTCGGCAACCTCGCCGAGGCCCTGACCGGGGTGTTCGAGACGGTCGCGGTCGCGATCGTCGCCCTCATCACGTCGCGGGACGAGCTGCGCGCGAAGCTCCGGGCGACCAGGCCGACGGGGGTCCCGCTGGCCACCGAGGCGGTCACCATGATCGCGTCCTACCTCGCCGCCGAGCGCGACCTCGGGCGCGTCGCCGCCGACGCCGACGTGGACACCCTCGCGCCGATGCTGGTCGGCGCGGGGCACCTGGCGTTCGCCGACCGGACCGGCCCACGCCCGAGCCCCGAGGCCGTCCGCAAGGTCGTCGCCACCACCGTCGCCGGGGTGGTCCGCGACCGTTGATCCCTCAACGGGCCGCGCGGTGGCCCAGGCCGCTGACGCGCAGTAGCGCCGGGGTGAGGACGAGCAGGGCGGCGGCCAGGGCCGCGATCGCGAGCATCGCTCCGCGCAGTCCCACGGCGTCGGCCCACAGCCCGACGTAGACCGGGCCGAAGAGGAATCCGAGGTAGGACACGGTCGAGACGACGGACGTCGCGCGGCCGCGGCGGGCCTCCTCGACGTCGCGGGAGACGATGCCGAGCAGGGTGGGGAACAGCACCGCGGTCCCGGCGGCGGCCACCGCGAGCCCCGCCGCCGCGACGAGCAGCGTGGGCGCCGCCGCGATGAGGGCCGCGCCGGTCGCGGCGGCCACCGCGCCGCCGAGGAGGACGGCGCGGGCATGGGCGGCTCCGAGCCCGCCGATGGCGAACCGGGTGACCGCGACCGCGCCGGCGAACACGGCGGGGGCGACGGCGCTCAGCCCGGCGCCCGAATGGAGTTCGTCGTGGGCGAAGACCGCGCTCCAGCTCTGGTGGGCGTTCTCCCCGGCGAATCCGAGCGCGCCCAGCGTGCCGATGAGCACGAACGGGACGAGGCCGCGCCGTCCGGGCGGAGCAGGATCTGCTTCCGCGACGCGCTCGCGCCCCTGACCGGCGCTCCCGTCGTCCAAGGCCCTGACCAGCGCGGCGCCCGCCGCCAGGGAGAGGACGGCCACGGCCGCGAACGGGACCGCGACCGGCAGCGACGCGACCGCCCCGGTGGCGAGGCTCGCGAGGACCACGAGCCCCGAGAAGACGCCGTGGGCGCGGGTGATGACGGGGCGGCCGGCCGTTCTCTCGGCGCGGCCCGCGACCGCGTTCATGGCCACGTCCGCCGCTCCGCTGGTCGCGCCGACGACGGTCAGCCCCGCGCACAGGGACGCCAGGTTCGCCGCGGTCAGCACCATCGCGGCACCGGCGCAGCCCAGGGCGGCGATGGCCGCGCCCGCGACCCTCGGCCCCCACCGATCGAGCGCCCTGCCCATGAGCAGCATCGACGGGAGGGCGCCCGCGCCGACGAACAGCAGCGCGAAACCGAGCCGGCCGTCGTCGAGCCCGGCCTGCCGCTGCACCCGCGGCACGGACGCGCCCCACACTCCCCAGAACGCGCCGAACGCCGCGAAGGCCACGATCGCCGCGGCGATCAGGCGGCGCGGCGGGTGAACGGACGTATCCGACATATGTGTAACGATACACAGCCTCGCTAGGCTGGTCGCCATGGAATCGTCCGCGGGTTCGAAGCGGGTGACGCTCGCGCAGGTGGCCGAACTGGCCGGCGTGTCGGTCATGACCGCCTCCTACGCCTACAACCGGCCGGAGCGCGTGTCGGACCGGGCCCGGTCGAAGGTGCTCGACGCCGCCGCGCGGCTCGGGTACGCCGGCCCGGATCCGAGCGCCCGGTCGCTGCGCCGCGGCAGCACCCGCGCCCTCGGCGTCGTCATGGGAGAGCATCTGAGCTACGCCTTCGAGGACCCGGAGGCGGCGTCCTTCCTGGCGGGGATCGCCGACGTCTGCGCCGACCGCGGGTACGGCATGACGATCCTGCCGATCACGGGCGCCGCCGACGACGGCCGGCGGATCACCGAGGCCGCGGTCGACGGGTTCGTCGTCTGGACCACCTCCGACGACGACCCGGTCCTGTCGGCCGTCCAGGCCGTGAAGCGTCCGGCGGTGGTGCACGGAGGTCCGGCGGTCCCCGGGATCGGGCTGGTCGGCATCGACGACCGCGCGGCGGCCCGCGCGGTGGGCGCGATCGCGTTCGCGGGGGCCGAGCGTCCGGCGGTGGTGAGCTTCCCGCTCTCCCGGGACCGGATCAGCATGGTCACCACGGGCATCGATCCGGCGGACGTGCTGTTCCCGGTGACGCGCGAGCGGCTGGAGGGCTACCGGCGCGCGGCCGAGGACGCTGGTATCGCCTGGCGCGACGTGACCGTGGCGGTGTGCTCGCGCAATGACGGAGCCGAAGCCGAGCGGCTCACGGCGGCCCTGCTGGCCTCCCCCGAGCCGCCCGACGCGATCGCCGCGATGAGCGACCAGCAGGCGGCGGGGGTCGTGCATGCCGTCCGCGCCGCCGGCCGCACCGTCCCCGGCGACGTGGCGGTGACCGGCTGGGACGACGCGGCGGTGGCGGCCCGGCTGGGGTTGACGACCGTCGCGCAATCGCTGCGCGAGCAGGGCGCCGCCTGCGCGCGTGCCGCGCTGGGTGAGGAACCTGACCCCGAGGCCGCGTCGTGGTCCATCGTCCGCCGGACCAGCACCCGCCCCGGCCAGGAGGAGGCCGCGTCCTCCTGATGGACCGCTACCGCCTCGCGGTCAGACCACGTCCGCTAAGCGTCGTACCGGCCACGCTTGACGTCCCGGAGGAACACCGACCACTCCCCCGTGCTGAAAGCCAGCACAGGCCCTGACGGATCCTTCGAGTCCCGCGCCACGACCCGCCGCGCCATATCCCCGACCTCGACGCACTCAGTTCCCTGACCGGAGCTATGACTGCTGGTACGCCACCGCGCGGTGGACGTCTCCTGCCCGCTCACAGGTCGTGAGCACCCCGCTTCACGTCATTGAGGAACGCCCGCCACTCCCCCGGACCGAACGTCAACACCGGCCCGGCTGGGTCCTTCGAGTCCCGCGCAGCAACCATTTGGGCTCGCCCTGCGACCTCCACGCACTGTGTCGCATCGCCACCACTGTGACTGCTCGTCCGCCACCGCAGCGCAGGCGTCTCTCGCCCACTCATCTGTCGTGAACCCCGTGCTTGACGTCAGCGAGGAAAGCCCGCCACTCCCCAGGCATGAACTTCAACGTCGGCCCGGACGGGTCGCTGGAGTCCCTGGTGAGGACACCTCGTGTCGCGCGCCTGACCTCCACGCACTCAGCCGGGTCCTGCGTGCTGTAGCTGCTCTTGCGCCAACGCGCCCGCTCAGAGGAGTGTCCGCTCATAGTTCAGACGCTATCTCCTTGATGCGGTTACGGGAATCCATCTTCGAGAGGGAGCGTGACATCAGCTCTCCGTGCACTTTTTCGTACTCCGCAATCTTCGACGGCTCATCAACGAGCCAACTCCGCGTGAGACTGTGGGTTGCCACGACCTGCACGGGGGCCTCCGACCCGACATCGAGTATCGAGAAGGACCCGTCCATGCCAGGGTGCGCCCCCGCGCACAACGGCATCACCCTCAGGGAATGGCGACTCCGATCAGCGATCTCCACCAATCTGGTGAGCTGCTCTTTCATTACGCTCGGGCTCCCGACGAGCATTCGCAACGCGGCTTCTGCAATGATCCAGGAGACGTGCAGCGAGGATTTTTCGAGGACGCGCTGCCGCATCAGCCGAAACTCGACCGCCTTGTTCCCATGGGGCTCGCTTCGAAGGGGGTCGTACGCCCTGAACACGGCGGCGATGTAGGCGGGGGTCTGAAGAAGCCCCGGGATCGCCATGCTCTCGAAGGAGCGAATACGCGAAGCATCCCCTTCGAGCGACACGAAGTCGACGATGAAGGGGCCCTTGGGAACGTCGAAGTCGCGCCACCAGCCAGGCTTGCGCCCCTGCGCGGCCAGGTCGAGCAGGAGTGCACGCTCACGTTCATCTGTGATGCCGTAGTGGTCGAGGATTTGGCGGAGGTCACGGGGGCGGATGGCGCGGTGGCCGTTCTCGTAGGCACTGAGCGAGGCCGGGGAGCGTTCGACCAGCCGGGCCGCGGCTTCCTGCGTCAGACCGCGCTCGTCCCGGTACCGGCGGAGCGCCCCGCCGATCTTTCGCCGACGATACGACAACTGATCTTCTGACGACATGTGAGCATCATGTCACGCTGCGCGTTCGATCGGGAGTGGCTTGCCACGGTTTCAAAACATTCGAAGTTAGATACTTCAGCTTTTGGAGGCACCCACAGCGGATGGCCCTCACCTCGCGGGAAGGCATTGATACCCGGAGGGGTGGTGGCGAGCCTTGCGGAGGCAGAAGAGAGGAAGGAAACGATGGCATCCGGCAAGGCTCGATATGTATGGACGGGAACAGAGAACGGCATGGAGCTTCTGGGGGCGCTCACGCTTCCGGGAGTTGACCGTTCCGTCCCTTATGCTCGGCTTTTTCTGCGGGACACGCTGGTTCCCGGGCACATCTCCCCCGGGTCGGAATTGCTCGCGGACATGGCGCTGGTGGTGGACGAGCTGGCGGCCAACGGCATCCGGCACACCGCGTCCGGGAGGGGCGGGAAGATCACGATCGCGCTGTGGGCGGGACGTGGGGTTCTGCGCGCCGAGGTGACCGATGACGGCGCGGGCGGCGCGCGGCCGGTCGTGCGGAGCGAGCCGGGCGGCGAGAGCGGGCGCGGCCTGCACATCGTCGCCGCGCTCGCGAAGGCGTGGGGCCACCGCTCGGACGGCCCCCGCACCACCGTCTGGGCCGAGTTCCCGTCAGTCCGCGGCGCGGGTTCGCCATGAATGCGCGGACGGGCCTTTGGCCATGTCGGTGAAGTAGCTGTCGTGGTGGACGAAGAAGGCGGCCCGTTCCTCGTCGCTCATACCGGCGAGGTGGGCGACTCCTTCGAAGTAGCCTTCCCGGGCCGCGCCCGGCGAGAACAGCATGAGGAAGTCGACGGGCTCGCCGGACTCGTTCCCGAAGGAATGCAGTCCACCGGGCGGCACATAGAGGAAGTCGCCGGCCGACGCGTCGAACCACCGGTCGCCGTCGTAGACGCGCAGCGTCCCGGCCACGACATAGAACGACTCGGACATCGTCCTGTGGAAGTGGGGGCTGGTCCCGAACGCGTCGGGTCCCATGCGCACCCGGTACAAGCCGAACTCGCCGCCGGTCGACGCCTTGGTAGCGAGGTAGTCGGTCCGCCCTCCGGAGGGCGTGACGAGGTCGGCCGGTGTCCCGGCGGGGCGGAAACGCGCGCTGACCTCCCCTTCCTCCTCGTGGTAGCGAACCGGTGGATAGTCGCCGTCCAGCCAGGTCATCTCGTCTCCTCGTCCTGTTTCGGAGGGCGCGGAACCCGCGCCCGAGCGATTCTTCCTGGTAAGATACCAGGAAGAGAATAGCGAGAGAGGTGGGCCGGTGGACGACGCGGTGGACGAGGTGATGGCGGCCTGGCGCCGGGAGCGTCCCGACGTGGACACGTGGCCGGTCGGGATCGTGGGGCGCGTGCAGCGGCTGTCGCGGCTGCTGGAGGCCGAGATCCAGGCGTTCTTCAAACGGCACGGCCTGGACAACAGCGAGGCCGACGTCCTGACCACGCTCCGGCGGTCCGGCGAGCCCTACGAGCTGACCCCGGGGCAGCTCGTCAAGGCGTCGATGGTCACCTCGGGCGCCATCACCAAGCGGATCGACCGCATGGAGGCCAAGGGGCTCGTCGAACGGGTCCCGGACGCCGCCGACCGCCGGACGGTCCGCGTCCGGCTCACCGACCACGGCCGCCGGACCATCGACGACCTGTTCGGCCTGCACGTGGCCAACGAGACCCGCCTGCTGCAGGCCCTCGACCGCGACCGGGCCGACCAGCTGGCCGACGCGCTGCGGATCCTGCTGCGGTCGCTCGGCGACACGTCCCTCACCTGAACGCGCCACCGAACCGCGCACCGGGGCTTACGGCCGGTCGAGTCTCGTTCTGAGCCATTCGAGGGCTGCGGTGCCCTGGGCGGTCTGGAATTCGCGGAGGGTGGGCAGGCCGGGCGGCGGAGGGCGGCGGCCATTGCCGATGAGGAAGCCGGACCAGGCGACGAGGGCGGTCGTCACCGCGTCGCCGTCGGCGCGGCGCGCGACCGGGTGGGCGGCGAAGACGTCCTCGCAGGGCGGGCCGCCCTGCATGCGGAGGCTGGGCAGGAAGAGCATCAGGTCGAACCACGGCGCCGCCCGGCAGGCCCACGGCCAGTCGACGACGACCACGCGGTCCGGGGTGAGGAGGAGGTTGTCCGCGCGCAGGTCGGCGTGGGCGAGGGTGGTGCCGGAGACGGCGGAGGGCCAGCCGGGCTCGGCGGCGGCGAGGCGCGCGAGGTTCCGCGCCGCCCACGGGTCGAGGCCCGCCAGGTCGTCGTCGCCCCGGCGGTGGGCGGCGAGGAGGTGCCGCCAGCCCTGGAACTCGTCCGCGAAGCGCTCCTCGGCGGGCGGTGCGGAGAGGGGCGCGGGCGTCAGGCTTCGGGACAGGTCGGCGACGGCGTCCAGGACGCGGGCCAGCTCGCCGGGGTCCCATGGCTGGGCGGGCGGTGCGCCGTCGACGTCCTCGAAGAGCAGGACGACCCAGCCGTCGCGGTCGAACGAGCCGAGGAAGGCGGGTGTGGGCGCGTCCTCCGGGAGGGCGGCGGCGATGGCCGCCTCGGCGCGGTGGATGGCGGGGCTGTCGGGGTTCGGCGCCGGGCCGACCGCCTTGACGAACGCGCGGCGGCCGTCGGCGAGGCGGAGGCGGGCGGCGACGCCCGGGGAGAACCCGCCGGGCTGCGTCGCGGCCTCCACCACGTCGCCGCCGAGCCGTTCCTCGACGTCCGCGCGCAGCGCGGCGGGGACCGCTTCCCAGGGCAGTCGGCGGCCGGTCGCGGGTGGTGGTGTCATCCGAGCATGCTGGCGAGGGCGCCCGGACGAGCGCAACGGGATTTGTTTCTGTAAGGCGGCTCACAACGACCCGCCGGGAAGTTGGTGGCGAGCTTCATTCCGCGGCGGTCGGGCGTGGGCGACAGTTTCCGGCAACCACCCCGAGGCCGGAGGTCGTCCCATGAGCACCCTCAGTCGCCGTTCGTTCCTGCAGGTGTCCGCCGGAAGCGGGCTGGCCGTCGCGCTGGGCGGGGCGCTCGGGCGCCCGGCGTCCGCGGCGGAGAGGACGGACTACAAGGCGATCGTGGTCGGATCCGGGTTCGGCGGGTCGATCAGCGCGTGCCGGCTCGGGCAGGCCGGCGTGGACACGCTCGTCCTGGAACGCGGCCAGGAATGGACGACGGACCCGCAGAAGGCGGTGTTCGGATCGCAGCTGAACTACAGCGAGAAGATGTTCTGGTTCCGCAATTACGCGGACTGGCCGATGGTCCTGCCGTTCCCCATGACGCCGTACGCGGGCGTCATGGAGGTGTCGAACGAGAAGAACCTGAACATCGCGTGCGGCGCGGGGCTCGGCGGCGGGTCGCTGGTGTACACGTGCGCGACGGTGGCACCGCCGCGGAAGTACTTCGAGAAGCTGTTCCCGGCGGACATCACCTATCAGGAGATGACGTCGAAGTGGTACCCGAAGGTGCAGTCGGTGCTGAAGCCGAGCGTGATGCCGGACGACGTCTACGGGTCGGCGCCGTTCACGCATTCGCGGGTGTGGGACCAGCACGTCGCGAAGGCCGGGTACACGTCCGAGCGGCTGATGTCGATGTTCAACTGGGACGTGCTGCGCAAGGAACTGGCCGGCACGGTGCGTCCGTCCGCCATCGCGGGCGAAGCGGACTTCGGGTGCAGCGACGGCGCCAAGAACAGCCTGACGGTGAACTACATCCCGGCGGCGAAGGCGACCGGGAAGGTGCGGTTCCAGACGATGAGCGAGGTGACGTCGATCGGGATCGGGACGGACGGCAGGTACCGGCTGGCCGTCCGGCATCTCGACACCGCGGGCAGGACCCTCGACACCGTCGAGTACACCTGCGACATGCTCTTCCTGTGCGCCGGGACGCTCAACACCAACCGGCTGCTCGTCGCGGCGCGGGAGACGGGCGCGCTGCCCGACCTGGACGCGTCGGTGGGGACGGGGTTCGGCGACAACGGCGACCAGTACGCCGGGTACAGCTACGCGGGTCCGGCGGGGCCGAGCCAGGGCGCGCCGAGCGCGTCCACGATCTTCGTGGACGGGGAGTTCGAGCTGCCGATGCGGGTGGAGAGCTGGCAGCTCATCGAGGCGCAGGGCCTGCCGATCGTGCAGACGCTGGTGATGACCGCCGACCTGGAGAACCGCGCGACCTTCGTCTACGACAAGGCCGGCAAGACGGTGAAGCTGTCGGACTGGGCGGGCAAGGCGGACGCGGCGGCGAAGTCGGCGACGGACTGGGTGAACAAGGTGATGCACGCCAACGCCGACGCCATCCCGATCGCGGTGACGTGGCCGGCGACGCTGACGGCGCATCCGCTGGGCGGGTGCGTGCTCGGCACCTCGTCCGACCTGTACGGCCGGGTGAAGGGCTACAAGGGCCTGTACGCGCTGGACGGGTCGATGGTCCCGGGCAGCGTCGGCGGCGCGAATCCGTCGTTCACGATCGCCGCGCTCGCCGAGCGCGGCATCGCCGACATCATCGCCAAGGCCGGCTGACGCCGCCCGGGTCCCCGGTCAGGCGTTCGGCGGCAGCGCCGTGCCCGCGCCGCGGCGGCGGACGGACACCGTCTCGGCGCGGCGGTGCTCCGGCATGCTGGGCGTGTCGGCGCCCTCCACCTCGAAGCCGAGGTCCTCGATCATCTCCAGGTCGGCCTTGCCGGCCTGGCCCTCGCTGGTCAGGTAGTCGCCGAGGAAGATCGAGTTGACGACGTGCAGGGCGAGCGGCTGCAGGCTGCGCAGGTGGATCTCGCGGCCGCCGGCGAGCCGGACCTCCACGTCCGGGTGGACGAACCGGACCATCGCGAGGATCCGCAGGCAGCGCTGCGGGGTGAGCGCCCACCGCTCGGCGAGGGGCGTGCCGTCGAACGGGATGAGGAAGTTGACGGGGACCGAGTCCACGCCGAGGTCGCGGAGCGCGAACGCGACGTCGACGAGGTCCTCGTCGGTCTCCCCCATCCCGGCGATGAGGCCGGAGCACGGGGACAGGCCGGCGTCCTTCGACTTCTGGACGGTGTCCTGCCGGTCGCTGAAGTCGTGGGTGGTGCAGATGTCGCCGTACACGCCCTCGGAGGTGTTGAGGTTGTGGTTGTAGGCGTGCGCGCCGGCCTCGGCGAGCCGCTCGCCCTGGCCGTCGCGGAGCAGGCCGAGGCAGGCGCAGATCTCCACGTCGCCGCGCTCCTTGATCGCGGCGATGGTGTCGGCGACGCGCTCGACGTCGCGGTCCGTCGGGCCGCGGCCGCTGGCGACCAGGCAGACCCGCTTGGCGCCCGCCGCCATCCCGGCGGCGGCCGCGTCGGCGGCCTCCTCGGGCTTCAGCCACGTGTACTTGAGGACGTCGGCCTTCGAGCCGAGCCGCTGCGAGCAGTACGAGCAGTCCTCGGGGCACAGCCCGGACTTGAGGTTGACCAGGTAGTTCAGCTTGACCCGGCGGCCGAACCAGTGCCGGCGGACACGGCCGGCGGCGGCCACCACGTCGAGGATGTCGTCGTCGGACGTCGCCAGCACCGCCAGCGCCTCGTCCCGCGTCGGCGGCTCGCGCCGCAGTCCCTTGCCGGCCAGGGTCTCGAGAAGGCTCATGACAGAGGATCCTTGCAGAAGCGCCCCGCGGTGTTGATGAGCAGGGCCGACAAACCGGACCGATCAGGCTTTGTACCGCAGGACGGAGCAGAGCGCGTCGAGCGCGGCGGCGTAGCCGGACCGGAGCGGGGTGCTGTAGCCGACGACGAGTCCCCGCGGGCGCCCGTCCGGCCGCTGCCAGAACTCGCCGAGCGGCTGGAGCGCGAGGCCGCGCGCCGCCGCCCGCGCCATGATCTCGGCCTCGCCGGGACCGCCGTCCGGGAGCAGGACGAGCGCGTGCAGCCCGGCCGCGACGCCCAGCACGCGCACGTGCGGCGCCCGCCGCCGCAGCGCCCCGACCAGTTCGTCCCGGCGGCGCCGGTAGCGCAGCCGGGCGGCGCGCACGTGCCGGTCGTAGGCGTGGCCGGTGATCAGGTCGGCGAGGACGAGCTGCCCGAGCGACGGGGTGTGCGCGTCGGCGAGGCGCTTGGCCTCCGCGACCGGCTCGACCAGGGCGTCGGGCAGCACCAGCCACGCCAGCCGCAGCGCCGGCGCGAGGGTCTTGGACGCGGTGCCCGCGTAGACGACGTGGCCCGGCGCGGTGCCCTGGAGGGAGCCGACGGGCTGGCGGTCGTAGCGGAACTCGCCGTCGTAGTCGTCCTCGACGACGAGCCCGCCGGTGTCGCGCGCCCACGCGGCCGCGGCGCGGCGGCGGTCCGGGGCGAGCGTGGCGCCGGACGGGTACTGGTGCGCCGGGGTGAGCACCGCCGCGCCGGCGTCCACGGGCAGGTCGGTGCGGGCGCCGAGGCCGTCCACCGGCAGCGGGACGACCCGGAGCCCCGCGCGGGCGACGATCATGCGGTGGTACGGATGCCCCGGCTCCTCCATGGCGACGGCGGACGTCCCGGCGTCGCCGAGGACCCGGGCGAGCAGGCCGAGCCCCTGCGCGTACCCGGACGTGATCACGATCCGGCCGGGGTCGGCGTCGACGCCCCGGACGCGCCGCAGGTAGCCGGCGAGGGCGTCGCGCAGCTCAGGCCGCCCGCGCGGGTCGCTGAGCGCGTGCGCCTCGGGGCCCGCCGTGGTCAGGACGCGGCGCGTCGAGCGCAGCCAGGCCGACGCGGGAAAGGTGCCGAGGTCGGGGCGGCCGGGCCGCAGGTCGTGCGCGACCGTCCCGGCGGTCGCCCACGAACCGGCCCAGACGGGCCCGCCGGGCGGCGCGGGCGAGGGTTTCGCGGGCGCGGGCTTCCCGGTCTCCGCGGAACGGATCTCGGCGGAAGGGATCTCCGCGGAACGGATCTCGGCGACCCGGGTCGCGGCGCCCTGGCGGGCCGTCAGGTAGCCCTCGGCGATCAGCTGGTCGTAGGCGGCCGTCACCGTGCCGCGCGAGACGCCGAGCTGGGCGGCGAGGGCGCGCGTCGAGGGGACGACCGCGCCCGGCCCGAGGCGCCCGGACCTGACCGCGTCGCGGAGGGCGCGTTCGAGGGCGTCCCGGCGCCCGCCGGACGGGTCGAGCTCCAGGTGCAGGTCGACTCCTGGACTGGTCCACTCTTCCGCCATGGAACTGGATCTTAAGGTTGGTCCTGTCGCGGCCTAGATTCGCGGCATGATCACTTTCGCGCAGCTCAGCGACACCCATCTCGACGGCGGGGAGCGCGCTCTCGAACGCACCCGCCGGGTCATGCGGCACCTGGACGGGCTGCCGCTCGACGCCGTCCTCGTCACCGGGGACGTCGCCGACCACGGCGCGCCCGCCGAGTACGAGGAGGCCCGCGCGGTCCTCCGGTCGCCGCACCCCGTGCTGACCTGCCCCGGCAACCACGACCGGCGGGAGGCGTTCCGCAAGGCGCTGCTCGGCGAGGAGCCGTCCGGCGGGCCGGTCGACCGGGTCCACGAGATCGGGGGCGCGGTCTTCGCCATGTGCGACTCGTCCGTCCCCGGGGAGGACCACGGGTACCTCTCAGACGAGACGCTCGGCTGGCTGGACGGCGTGCTCGGCGACCGCCCCGGCGCTCCGGCGTTCGTCTGCTTCCACCATCCGCCGGTGACGCTCGGCGTCCCGTACGTCGACGGGATCCGGCTGTTCGGGGCGGAACGGCTCGCCGCCGTGCTCGACCGGCACCCGCAGGTGGTGGCCGTGCTGTGCGGGCACGCGCACACGGCGGCGGCCACCACGTTCGCCGGGCGGCCGCTGCTGGTGGCGCCGGGGGTCGTCTCCACCATCCGGCTCCCCGGGCAGGGCGGCCCCGTCGCCGACTATGAGGCGCCGCCCGGCGTCGCGTTCCACACGCTGGACGACGAGCGGCGCCTCACGACGCACTACCGGCCGGTCCCCGGTGGGTCGTCCACGTCCGCGTGATCTCCTCGGCGGCGTCGCGGACGAGCGCCCGGTACCGCTCCACGGCCTCCGGGGTGAAGCGGTGCCGGGGGCCGCAGACGCTGATCGAGCCGTGCACCTCGCCGTCCGGGCCGAACAGCGGTGCGGCGACCGACCCGGCGTCGGCCTGCCGCTCCCCCAGCGAGACGCCGACGCCCTCGCGGGCCGTCTCGGCGAGCTGGGCGCGCAGCGCCGCCACGTCGGTGACGGTGCCGGGGGTCAGCGCGGCCAGCGGGCGGGCCAGCAGCGCCTCGCGGCGCTCCTCGGGCAGGAAGGCGAGGATCACCTTGCCCGAGGAGCCCGCGTGCAGCGGGAACCGGCGGCCGACCTCGACGGTCATCTTGACCTCGTGCGGGCTCTCGAACTGGTCGAGGTAGACCCGCTCATCGGCGACGAGCCCGGACAGCGTCGTCGTCTCGCCGGTCTCGTCGCGCAGCCGGCGCAGCACCGGCGCGGCGGCATTGCGGACGTTGAACCGGCGCAGCGCGCTGACGCCGAGCGCGACGGCGGCGGGCCCGAGCCGGTACCCGCCGGGGTCCGCCTCCAGCATCTCCCGCGACACCAGCGACTGCAGGATGCGGTGCACGACGGCCTTGGAGATGCCGAGCTCCCGGCTGATCGCGCTGACGCCGAGGTACTGCGGCCCCCCGGCGAACAGCAGCAGCACGTCGGCGACCCGGCCGGCCACCTCCGTGCCGGACGACTGCCGTTCTGCGGTCTGGTTGGTCACGCGATGATCCTAGGGAGCCGTCAGCGACCGCGCCGCAGGTACTTGCCGACCGGGTCGCCGAGCACCTTCCCGTCGGAGTACACGTGGTTGCCGCGCACGAACGTGTCGGTGACCCTCGCCGTCATCGGGAAGCCCTCGAACGGGGTGTACTCCTGCGTGGACTCCGAGTCGGCGGCGCGCACCGTCCAGGACACGTCCGGGTCGACCAGCGCGATGTCGGCGTCGTAGCCCTCGGCGATGGTCCCCTTGGTGAGCAGGCCGTAGCGGCGGGCCGGGTTCCACGAGGTCAGCTGCGCGACGCGCTGGAGCGGCAGGCCGCGCTTGGCGCCCTCGCCGACCAGGCCGGGCAGCAGGTACTCGGCGCCGCCGAACCCGGACTTGGCCAGGAAGATGTCGTCGCGGTCGGCGCCGAACTTCATCTCGTCGCGGCAGCAGGCGTGGTCGCTGACGACCCAGTCGACCTCGCCGGCGAGGACGTGCCGCCAGAGCGCCTCGACGTCCTCGCGGTCGCGCAGCGGCGGGTTGACCTTGCCGCCGAGGCCGTGCGCGGTGTCGACGTCGGCGAGCAGGTGCCCGATCGTGACCTCCCGGCGGAAGTCGATGTGCGGGAACGCCGACGCCATGATCAGCGCCGCCGACAGCGCCTTCTCCGACGACAGGTGCAGCAGGTTGATGTTCGGCAGGCCCGTCTCGTGCGCGAGGTAGGAGGCGATGGTGACGGCGAGGCCCTCGGAGTGCGGCGGGCGGGAGGCGCTGTAGGCGCGCAGGCCGGTGAGCTTCCCCTCCCGCTCGACCATCTTCGTGTACGCCGTCATGATCTCGGCGGTCTCGCAATGCAGCGACAGCGAGATGTGGTCGGCGTAGTCGGACAGCTGCTCGCGGGCCTTCTGGATGCCGCGCATGACGAACTCGAAGTGCGCGATGTCGTACCGCTCGTCCGGCGGCGTCATCAGGAACTCGCTCTGGCTGGTGGAGCGGCCGTGCAGCCCGTGGCTCCCGTAGAACATGAAGATCTTGAACGAGGTGACGCCGTGCTCCTCGACGAGGTACGGGATCTCCTCGATGTGCTCGGCCATCATCGGCGCGAGGTGGAAGGCGTAGTCGACGTAGGCGTTGCCGCTCGCGGCGCTCAGCACCTCGGGGAAGAACTCGCGGTACGGGCCGCCCTTGTTCAGGTAGTACTGCCCGGTCCGCATGTAGGTCAGCGAGGTGGTGACGCCGCCCTGCGCGCTGGCGCGGCTCTCCGAACGGGTGTCGGTGGCGAGCTCGTTGTAGATGCCCCAGTGCTGGTGCGCGTCCACCACGCCGGGGAACGCCAGCTTGCCGCCGCCGTCCACCACCGTCGCGGCGTCGTCATCGGGCAGGTCGGGCGCGAGGCGGACGATGGTGCCGTCGTTGACGGCGATGTCGAGGCGCTCGGGCTCGGCGCCCTCGGGAGCGTCGGGACGGACCACCCGCACGTTCTTCAGCAGCAGCTCGGTCGTGGCCAATTCATCTCTCCTCAGTGTCGTGGGGCGGTCAGCGTTCGGAAGGTCCGGGGGCGGGGCGGCGGCGCGCGACGTCGCCGGCCGCGAGGTAGGCGAGCCCGAAGGCGGGCAGCAGGCCGTTGCCGGGCAGGTAGCCGTCGGCGCCGTGGCCGGAGATCCCGGCCGCCGCGCCGCCCGCCGCGTACAGGCCGGGGATGGGGCGGTCGTCGTGGTCGACGACGGCGGCGTCCTCGTTGACGATCAGCCCGCCCTGGGTGTGGAACAGCGCCGGGACGACCCGGACCGCCGCGTACGGCGCGGCGAGCGGGCGCTCCCAGTTGGCGCGGCCGTGCTCGTCGGCGCGCTCGCCGCGGGCGACGGCGGCGGCGGTCTCCAGTTCGGCGGCGAGGGCACCGGCGGGCAGCCCGGTGGCCTCGGCGAGGCCGTCGGCGTCGTCGGCCCAGACCAGCACGCCCGACTCGACGGTGTCGCGGAAGTCCTTGAACGGCTCGCACTGGTGGAAGATCGTCTCGTCCAGGACGATCCAGCCGGTGGCGCCGGGCCGGGCGGCGAGTTCGGCGGCGTACTCGGAGTAGCCGCGGGTCTCGTCGCCGAACCGGCGGCCCTCCAGGTCGACCATGATCGCGCCGTGGATGATCGTGGCCCAGCCGACGAGGGTGCCCGCGCCGGCGGCGATCGCGCCGTGCCCCTGGTAGGCGTCCAGGTAGCCGGTGGCCGCGCCGAGGCCGCCGCCGATGCGCAGCGCGTCGCCGAGCGACTGGTCGCTGCCCTGGTAGAGGGCGTCGGCGATCTCCGGGAGGTGGCGGCGCACGAGGTCCCGGTCCGCGCCGAAACCGTTGGTGGCCAGCAGCACGGCCCGGGTCGGGATCTCCTCCTCCGTCCCGTCGGGGTACCGCACGACGGCCGCGCGGACCGCGCCGTCCCCGCCCGTCGCCACGTTCGTGAGCTTCGCGGGGACGAGCAGGTCGATGTTCGGGTGCGCGCGAGCGCGACGGGCCAGGTGGTCGATCACGCTGGAGCCGTGCCGCCCGGGGACGGAGTGGCAGCGCGTGACGGAGTGGCCCGGGTAGTTGAAGTCGGTGACCAGGTCGAGCGGCAGCTCCACCGAGTCGGCGAGCCACTCGACGAGCGGCGCGCTGACCTCCGCGAGCGTGCGGGCGAGCCGGGCGTCGGCGCGGCCCTTGGTCTTGGCCTCGATGTCGGCGACGAACCGGTCCGGGGAGTCGTCCACGCCCTGCTCGGCCTGCCAGCGTGAGCCGGCGCCGGGGAACATCGCCGTGGACATCGAGGTGTTGTTGCCGCGCCGGAAGTGCTCGCTGGACTCCACGACGACCACGGTCAGTCCCAGCTCGGCGGCGCGCAGCGCCCCGGCGAGGCCGCCGCCGGCGCCCGCCACGACGAGATCGATGTCGGTCAAGACGCCCTCCCGGCGACGAGCACCTGCAGTGCGAGGGCGGTCGGGTCGACGACCTCCGCCCGGAACCGGCCCTCCTCCACGTCCACGGCGGAGCAGCCGTTGATCACGGCGGCGGCGCCCTGCGCGGCGAGCGCGTCGACCGCCTCGCCGAGCGCGGCGTTCCACGTCTCGCCCTCGGCGACGGCGTCGAACGGAAGTTCCAGCACGGCGATGCCGGCGACATATTCGTCCAGCCCGTAGGCCTTGAGGCGGCGGCCCAGCTCCGCGCCGATCGCCTCGTTCCGCACCACGGCCCCGAATCGGACATTCTTCGCAGCAAGCGCCATGCTACTCAGCCTCAGCAGCCCGTTGACCGGAACGCGCTGGTCAGCGGGCCCGTCCGGGACGGCGGGGTCGAGCACGCAGTCGGGGAGGACGACGTCCCAGGCCGCGTCCGGCTCGGCCACGGCGGCGGCCACGGCGGCGGCGACCTCGCGCTCGGAGACCCGGATCGACGCCTCGTCGTCCAGCGATCCCGGGGCGCCGGGTCCGACGTCGCGCAGCTCGATGCTCAGCCCGGCGGGGGCGAGCCGGTCGTAGCGGGCCTGCCGCCGCGTGATCTCCTCCGGCGGCAGGTGGATCGGCGTCACGGACAGTGCGCGCATCAACTCGGCTCCTTCTCGGCGGTGTCGTCGGCCAGCCCGCGCAGCGCGCCGCCGACGCGGGCCAGTGCGGGCAGTTCGCGGGCGACCTCGGCGGCGCGGTCGACCAGGGCGGCGCGGCCCGGCAGCCACGCCTTCAGCATCCGGATCACGTCCGGCTCGGTGAGCGGCTCGTGGTCGGCGTCGCCGACCGGGTTCGGCTGCTCGCGGGTGAGGGACGTGCCGTCGTCCAGCTCGATCGTCACGCGGGCGGCGCGCTCGGCGGGCAGCCGCGCGGTCAGGTCGCCGGCCGCGACCAGGCGGACCCGGCGGGCGAGGTCCCGCAGCGCGGGGTCGCCGAGCCGGGCGGCGTCGGAGGCGCGCGGCCCGACCTCGCCGTCCAGCAGCGCGGTCGCGACGACGAACGGGGTGGAGAACATCGCCGACAGCCGGTTGTCCCATTCGGGCGACCCGAGCCCGGCGCCGAGCGCGTGCGTCTCGACGAGGATCCGGCTGATCCTGGACGGGTCGAGGCCCGCGCGCAGCGGGAGCACCGCGTCGGCGGCCGGGTGGGTGAACGAGCACGACGCGTGCCGCTTGAAGTAGCCGCGCGTGACGTCCCAGCGCTCGCCGAGCCCGTCCGTCAGCTCGGCGGCGTCGAAACCGCCGAGCAGGTCGCCGAGCGAGCCGCCCGCAGTGCCGGTGTTGCGGGCCAGGCCGGCGGCCGCCATCCGCGCCGCGACCAGCCCCGACAGGTTCGACGCGCCCATCCACGCGTCGCGGACCGGGTTCCCGTCCGTGGCGGACGAGAAGTGCCCCGCGACCGGCAGCCCGGCGCCGGCGTCGATCGCGGCGGCGGTGGCCTCGGGGCCGAGCCGCAGCAGCCGGGCGCAGCCGGCGGCGGCGCCGGCGACGCCCCAGCTCCCGTGCGGGTGCGCGCCGGGCCGGAGCGAGGTCGCCCGCCCGAACCGGGACGCGACCTCGTAGGCGGCCAGCAGCGCGGCGGCCGTGTCCGGGCCCGTCGCGTCGAGCTCGGACGCCAGCGCCAGCACGGCGGGGAACCCGTGCGCCGCCGGATGCCCCTTGGCGTACTTGTTGCCCTCGTCCAGCTCCAGCGAGACCAGCGCCATCGCGTTCAGCCAGGCCGCGGCGTCGACGGTGACGGACCGGCCCGCGCCGATCAGCGGGGCGGGGCCGTCCGGAGCGTTCCACGCCGACCGCAGCGCGGCCTGCTCGTCCAGCGCCGCGCCGAGCGCGGTCACCCCGAAGGTGTCCAGCAGGACCAGCGACAGCCGGTCGAGCACGGGGCGCGGCACGTCCGCGGTGTCCAGGGCGGCGGCCCACTCCCCCAGCCGCGCCGCCGCCCGCTTCGCTTCGTCGTTCACAGTCCCAGGTAGGCCTTCCTGACCTCGGCGGATCCGGCCAGCTCGGCGCCCGTCCCGTGCAGCACGGTCGAGCCACTCTCCAGCACGTAGGCGCGGTCGGCGATGCCGAGCGCCTGCTTGGCGTTCTGCTCGACGAGCAGCACCGCCACCCCGGAGTCGCGGATCGCCTTGACCGCGTCGAGCACCGCCCAGGTGAGCTTGGGCGACAGGCCGGTGGACGGCTCGTCCAGCATGAGCAGCCTCGGGCGGGCCATCAGCGCGCGGCCGATCGCGAGCATCTGCTGCTGCCCGCCGGAGAACGTCTGCGCGACCGTGGAGCGGCGCTCGGCGAGCACCGGGAACAGCGCGAACACCTCGCGCATGTCCTTGTCGATCTCGGCGGCGGGCCGCGTCCAGGCGCCCATCCGCAGGTTCTCCTCGACGGTGAGCGTGCCGAACAGCGCCCGGTCCTCCGGGACGTGCACCAGCCCGTCGCGGACGAGCTGGTCGGGGCGGCGGCCCGCGGTGGACGCGCCGCCGAACGTGATCGTCCCGGACGTTGCGCGCAGCTGCCCGCAGACGGCCCGCAGCGTCGTCGTCTTGCCCGCGCCGTTCGCGCCGACGAGCGCGACGATCTCGCCCGCGCCGACCTCCAGGTCGATCTCGTGCAGGATCTGCATCCGGCCGTAGCCGGCGCAGAGCTTGTCAATCCTCAGCATCGCCGGGCTCCTCTCCGAGATACGCCTCGATCACCCGGGGGTCGGAGGTGACCTGCTCGGCGGAGCCGGTGGCCAGCACCCGCCCCTGGTCGAGGACCAGCACCCGGTCCGACAGCCGCATCACGGCGGCCATGATGTGCTCGATGAACAGCAGCGTCGTGCCGTCCTCCTCGCGCAGCGCGGCGAGCAGGTCCAGGACGGGCTCGCGCTCGGCGGGGACGAGGCCGGCGAGCACCTCGTCCAGCAGCAGCACCTTCGGCCGCATGGCGAGGGCGCGGGCCAGTTCGAGGCGCTTGAGGCCGGCGGTCGGCAACTCCGTCGCGGGACGGTGCGCCCACGGGCCGAGCCCGACCCGCTCCACCACCTCCATCGCCTCGCCGCGCAGCCTGCGCAGCGGCCCCCGGCGGTGCTGCGCGGCCAGGCCCACGTTCTCCAGGACGCTCATGCTCCCGAACGGGCGCATCAGCTGGAACGTGCGGACCATGCCGGCGCGGGCGATCCGGTGCGGCGCCGTGCCGGTGACGTCCTTGCGGCCGAACACGACCCGGCCCGCGTCGGGCGCGATCGCGCCGCTGATCACGTTGAACAGGGTGGTCTTCCCGGCGCCGTTCGGGCCGATGATCCCGAGGATCTCCCCCGGCTCCACCTCGAACCCGACCTCCGACAGGGCGCGCAGGCCCCGGAAGTCCTTGCCGACGCCGTCGACGTCCAGCAGCTTCACCGCCGCCACCTCGCTTGGATCGTGCCGACGATGCCCTTCGGCAGCACCCGGACGATGAGGATCAGCAGGACCGCGTAGAGCGCGACGTCCAGGCCGCTGCGGCCCTGCAGGAAGTTCAGGAAGTCCGGCGGCGTGCGCAGCAGCGTCGCCGTCAGGTCCGACAGCGACCCGAGGATGATCGCCCCGACCACCGGGCCCCAGACCGTGCCGATCCCGCCGATCACCACGGTCGCGATCGCCTGGATCGACACCGAGGAGCCGAACGCCAGGTCCGGGTTCACGAACAGGTAGTACTGCGTGTAGAAGGCACCGGCGACCGCGGTGATCGCCGCCGACAGCGCGACGGTGACCAGCTTGTAGCGCATCACCGGGGTGCCGAGCGCGGCGGCCGCCACCTCGTCGTCGCGGATCGCGGTGACGTAGCGTCCCGTCCGCGAGTGCAGGAACAGGATGCTGACCAGCGCGGCGATCCCGGCGAGCGCGAGCGCGACCCAGAAGTAGGCGGGCGAGTCCGCGGCGAACTGGATCTTCCAGAGCGAGGAGCCCTGGATCAGCGGGACGCTGAACCCGACGGCCTTGTTGGTGAAGTCGGTGGTGGTGGCGACCAGCCGGAGCATCTCGGCGAACGCGAACGTCGCGAGGGCGAAGTAGGCGCCGCGCAGCTTGTAGCGGAACGCGAAGTACCCGATGACGACGGCGACGACGGCCGCGACCGCCATCCCGGCGAGCATCCCGATCCACGGCGACACGTCGTGCTTCACCAGCAGGTACGCGCTGGTGTAGGCGCCGAGGCCGAAGAACGCCGCGTGCCCGAAGCTGAACATCCCGCCGAACCCGCTCATCACGTTCCAGCCGATGGCCATCAGCAGGAAGATCAGGATGCGGACCGCGACCGCGCCCATCGCGGGCGGCAGCACCAGCGGCAGCGGGATCGCGACGACCAGCAGCACGGCGAGGACGGCCAGCTGCCGGTTCTGCGGGCGCAGCGGCGGCGCCTTGACCGGGCGGACGGCGCCGCCCGTGTCGCGCCCGCCGGCGATGGTGAGGCCGCTCATGCCTGCGCCCTGCGAGGGGACGACCCCCCGCGCCCCCCGGTTCGCTCCGCTCATGACTTCCTCCCGAAGAGGCCCTCGGGCCGCAGGAACAGCACGACCAGGAACACGACGAACACCCCGAGCAGCGAGCTCTGCCCGCCCATGTAGATGGTGGTGAGCTGCTCGACCAGGCCGATCAGCAGGCCGCCGACCAGCGCGCCCGCGACGTTGCCCATGCCGCCGAGCACCACCACCACGAACGCGGTGATGTTGAACTGGTCGCCGAGCGTCGGCGTGACGGTGACCAGCGGCGCCGCCAGCACGGCGGCGGCGCCGGCGCAGGCCGTCCCGATCGCGAACGTGAGGGTGTGGACGCGGCGGACGTTCACGCCGACCAGCTCCGCGCCCTGCCCGTTCGCCGCGACCGCGCGGATCGCGGTGCCGAACCGGGTGCGGCGCAGCAGGTAGAACAGCACCGCGCCGATCAGGATCGCGCCGATGAAGGCGTACAGCCGGCCGCCGGTCACCACCGCGCCGAACAGCGAGAACTGGAAGTCGCCGGGCAGCGGGACGTTCTTCGGCTCGGCGCCGAAGAACATCAGCAGCCCGTTCTCCAGCAGCAGCGACAGCCCGAGGGTGATCAGCAGCTGGTTCTCCAGCGTCGCGCCGCCCGAGCCGCTGAGCAGGCCGCGGTGCACGACCGCGCCGACGAGGAACAGCGCGGGGACCGCGATGACGAGGGTGAGGTAGGGGTGCAGGCCCGTGCCCTGCACCACCCCGAAGGCGATGAACATCGCGACGGCCAGCAGGGCGCCGTGCGCGAAGTTGACGATGTCCAGCACGCCGAAGATCAGCGTGAGGCCCATCGCGATCAGCCCGTACAGACCGCCGGTCAGCAGGCCGGTCACCACCGACTGCCAGACGACCAGGCCGCTGCCGGACCGGATCAGCGCGACCGCGATGGCGATCGCGACCAGGCCGCCGGTGAGGGCGGCGCGCTTGAGGACGGGGCCGCGCAGGGCGGCCGCTCTGAGGTTCGCAGTTGTGTCGCTCATGGCCGCCACGTCACCGAGTAGTTGGGCTGGGATTCGGCCTTGTCCTGGGGATAGACCTGCTTGATCTGCCCGTTCTGCACCTGCATGAGGACGGGCAGCGCGTTCCTGTTGTCGCCGTTGGCCGCGAAGGCGATCGGCCCGGTGCCGACGGTCAGCGGCCGCACCTGCGACGAGGCGATCGCGGCGCGGACCTTCTTCGGGTCGGTGCTCGCGGCCCGCTCCACGCCCTGCGCGATCACCTGGACGGCGTCGTAGGCGAGGACGGCGCCGGTGCGCATCGGCGCGCCGAAGCGCTTCTGGTACTCG
The DNA here is from genome assembly GCF_040645715.1 of Spirillospora sp. NPDC046719. Lineage (NCBI taxonomy): Bacteria > Bacillati > Actinomycetota > Actinomycetes > Streptosporangiales > Thermomonosporaceae > Spirillospora > Spirillospora sp. NPDC046719. The sequence continues at coordinate 35,139 of NZ_JBEYYT010000020.1, forward strand.
GCGCGCAGCTTCACCGTGCCGGGGTTCTGCGCGTCGTAGTGGTAGTTGGTGCTGAAGTAGCGCTCGCCGAGCGAGCCGACGTCGCTGACGAACTTGGGCTGGTCGAACGCGCCGTCCGACACGCCCCACACCGCGTTCAGGTTCGGCTTGACCGCGTTGATCGCCTTGGCGGCGAGGAGCCCGTCGCGGTAGTAGCCGGCGACGGCCAGCACGTCCGCGCCGGACGCCTTGACCTGGGTGATCTGCGCGGTGAGGTCGGACGCGGTCACCGCGTCGTAGCTGATGTTCGGGCCGACCTGGATGCCGAGCTTCTTCGCCGCCTTGGCGAACGCCTCGGCGGCACCGCTGCCGAAGTCGGTCTGCTCGTGCAGGAACGCCACCTTCTTGACGGGCTTGCCCGCCTTCTCCGAGACCTCCTTGAGGTAGCGGGCCGCCGCGTCCGCGATCGCCGCGCTGCCCGGCTGCACCCGGAACGAGTACTTGTAGCCGTGCGAGAAGATCGCGTCCGACGCGGTGACGTCCATGACGAACGGGACGCGGTTGCGCTCGGCGACCACGGACACGTTGGTGCTGACCGCGCTCTGGTAGGTGCCGACGAGGCCGACCGCGCCCTCGGAGATCAGCCGCTGCGCCTCGCTCTGGCCGACCTCCGCCTTGCCCTGGGTGTCGCCGGTTTCCAGCTCCACCTTGCGGCCGCCCAGTGACTTGATGCCTCCGGCGGCGTTGATCGCCTCGACCGCCATCTGCGCGCCGCGCCGCATCTGCTGGCCGTCGACCGCGTTCGCGCCGCTGACCGGGTGCAGGGCGCCGATCCGCACCGGGCCGCTGTCGCGGCCGGCCGCGGCCCCGGCGGCGCCCGAGGGCGCCGAGCCGCCGCAGCCGGCGGTGGCGGCCAGCAGGGCCGCGCACGCGCCGAGCCCGGCGGCGAGCTTTCGAGCCGACATTCACCTCTCCTGCCTGCCCGGCGCCACCTCGCGACGATCGTTCCGCTTAGAGGAACACCAGGCCACTGATGCGTCATGGTGGCATCCATCACGTGACCTGGTCAATATCTTGGTGAAACTTGACGGAACTCGACAGCCGGTGCCAACTTGAAGACATCCGGCGCCGGCACGGCACCGGAACATGGACTTACCATTGTTCCGCTAAGAGAAACGATCAGAACCGAAGGCGGTACCGCCCATGCCCGACGCCCTGTCCGGAGTCCGCGTGCTCGACGCGGCCACCCTGTTCGCCGGGCCGCTGGCGGCCACGCTGCTCGCCGACTTCGGGGCCGAGGTCGTCAAGATCGAGCACCCGAAGGGCGATCCGGTGCGCAGCCACGGCGCCCGCCGCGACGGCGTCGGGCTGTGGTGGAAGATGCTCGGCCGCAACAAGAAGGCGATCACCCTCTACCTCGGCTCCCCCGAGGGCCAGGAGATCTTCCGCCGGCTCGCCGCCGACGCCGACGTGGTGATCGAGAACTTCCGGCCCGGCACGCTGGAGCGCTGGGGCATCGGCTACGACGAGCTGAAGCGGATCAACCCGCGGCTGGTGCTGGCCCGGGTCACCGGGTTCGGGCAGACCGGCCCGTACTCGCGGCGGCCCGGCTTCGGCACGCTCGCCGAGGCGATGAGCGGGTTCGCCGCGATCACCGGGGAGCCGGACGGCCCGCCGACCCTGCCGCCGTTCGGCCTCGCCGACGGGATCGCCGCGCTGACCACCGCGTTCGCCGTGATGACGGCGCTGCGCGCGCGGGAGGCGACCGGCGAGGGCCAGGTCGTCGACCTGGCGATCATCGAGCCGATCCTCACCCTGCTCGGCCCGCAGATCATCACCTACGACCAGCTCGGCGAGCTGCAGGCCCGCACCGGCAACCGGTCGCACAACAACGCGCCGCGCAACACCTACCGGACCCGCGACGGCGGCTGGGTCGCGATCTCCACCAGCGCCCAGTCCATCGCCGAGCGGGTGATGCGGCTGGTCGGCCGGCCCGAGTTCATCGACGAGCCGTGGTTCGCCACCGGCGCCGAGCGCGCCGAGCACGCCGACGAGCTGGACGAGGCCGTCGGCTCGTGGATCGCCCGGCGCGACCGCGACGAGGTCGTGAAGGCGTTCGAGGAGGCCGAGGCCGCCGTCGCGCCGATCTACACCGCCGCCGACGTGATGACCGATCCCCAGTTCGCCGCGCTCGGCACCATCGCCACCGTCCCCGACGACGAGCTCGGTCCCGTGAAGATGCAGAACGTGCTGTTCCGGCTCTCGCAGACGCCGGGGCGCATCGACTCGGCCGGGCCGCCGCTCGGCGCGCACACCGCCGAGATCCTCGGCCGCTACGGGGTAGGCGAGGCAGAGCTCGGCGAACTGCGCGCCAAGGGGGTGGTCAAGTGACCGGGCCGGAGCATCCGCACCGGACCTGGCTGTACGTCCCCGGCGACCGTCCCGACCGCATCGGCAAGGCCCTGGACTCCGCCGCGGACGCGGTCGTCCTCGACCTGGAGGACGCCGTCGCCCCGGACGCCAAGGAGACCGCGCGCCGCACCGTCGCGGGCGTGCTCGCCGAGGGACGGCCCGGACGGCGCCCCGCCTACGTGCGGATCAACGCGCCCGGCACCCCGGACGGCACCGCCGACATCGGGCTGCTGGCCTCCGCGCCCGGCGCGCCCGCCGGGGTCCGGATCCCCAAGTGCGAGGACCCGGACATGCTGCGCCGCGTCGCCGACGCGCTCGGCGTGCCGGTGTTCCCCGTCCTGGAGTCGGCGCTCGGCGTGGAGAACGCCCTGGCCCTCGCCACCGCGCACCCGCTGGTCGCCGGGATCTCGCTCGGCGAGGCCGACCTGTCCGCCGACCTGCGGGTGACCGGCGGAGACGCGCTGGCGTGGCCGCGCTCGCGGGTCGTCGTCGCGGCGCGCGCCGCCGGGCTCCCGTCCCCGCCGCAGAGCGTGTGGACCGCCGTCCGCGACCTGGACGGCCTGCGCGCCGACACCGCCGCGGGGCACCGGGCCGGGTTCTTCGGCCGGTCGGTGATCCATCCCGCGCAGATCCCCGTCGTGCACGAGGCGTGCGCGCCCGACCCCGGCGACGTCGCCTGGGCGCGCGACCTCATGGACCGTCTCACCGGGCGCGACGGCCCCGCCCGTGAACAGCAGGCCGCGTGGATCGACTCCGACGGCCGGTTCGTGGACAAGGCGGTCGTCGAGCGCGCCTCCTGGATCCTCGCCGTCGCCGCGTCCGCCCACCGCCCCGATGCACCAGAAAAGGAAGGCTCCCCGTCATGACCACCCAGGATCCGCTGCTCGCGGCGGTCGCCCGCGGCGTCCGGCTGATCGAGCTCGGCCAGCCGTTCTTCACCGGCATGCCCTGCTCCCCCAACCACCCCGGCTTCCGGATGACGCTGATCCGCCGGCACGGCGACATGCGGCGCCCGGACGGGGGCTCGGCCGCCAACGAGATCATCGTGACCGGCGGGCACGTCGGCACCCACATCGACGCGCTGTCGCACGTCAGCCACGACGGCGAACTGCACGGCGGGATCGACGCCGCCGAGGCGCAGCGCGGCGGGGCGTTCACCAGCCACGGCGCCGAGAACCTGCCGGGCCTGCTGCGCCGCGGCGTCCTGCTGGACGTCGCCGCCGTGCACGGCGTCCCGACGCTTCCGCCCGGCTACGGGGTCACCGCCGAGGACCTGGACCTGGCCGCGAAGCGCGCCGGGACCGAGCCCGGCGAAGGCGACGTCGCGCTGGTCCGCACCGGCTGGTCCCGCAACTTCGGCGACACCGCCGCCTACCTCGGCAAGGAGACGGGCGTGCCCGGCGCGACACCGGAGGCGGCCCGCTGGCTGGCGGACCGCGGGATCGTCGCGACCGGCGCCGACACCACCGCCTACGAGCAGATCCCGGCGGGGGCGGGCCACGCGGTGCTGCCCGTGCACCGGATCCTGCTGGTCGAGTCGGGGATCTTCATCATGGAGCACCTGAACCTGGAGGCGCTCGCCGAGGCGGGGCTGCACGAGTTCGCGTTCCTGCTCGCCCCGCTGCGGATCAAGGGCGGCACCGGCTCCCCCGTCCGCCCGCTCGCGGCGGTGTCGGCATGACCGCGGATGCCGGCATGACCGCGCCGACCCCGGTGCAGCGGCTCGCCGCGCTCGCCGCCGACGTGCGGGCGGACGGGCTGACCGCCGACCTGCGCGCCGACGCCGCGCGCCGCGTCCTGGACGCCCTCGGCAACAGCCTCGGCGCGACCGGCGAGGCACCGGCCCGCGCGGTCGGCGAACTGGTCGCCGAATGGGGCGGCGCGGGACGCGCCACCGCGATCGGCACCGGCGCCCGGCTCCCCGAGCCCAGCGCCGCCCTGCTCAACGGCACCCTCGCCCACTCGCTGGACTTCGACGACACGCACCTGCCGTCGGTGCTGCACCCGTCCGCGTCGGTCGTGCCCGCCGCGCTCGCGGTCGCCGAGGCGCGCGGCGCCACCGGCGCGGCGCTGCTGGACGCGGTGGGCGTCGGCGTGGAGATCACCGTCCGGCTCGGCATGGCCGGATACGACCGGGAACTGGGCAACTCGGTGTTCTTCGAGCGGGGCCAGCACGCCACGGCGATCTGCGGTGCCGTCGGGGCGGCGGCGTCCGCCGCGATGCTCTCGGGCCTGGACGCGGGCGGGATCGCCGACGCGATGGGCATCGCCGCCAGCATGGGCTCCGGGATCCTGGAGGCCAACCGGACCGGCGGGACCGTCAAGCGGATCCACTGCGGCTGGGCGGCGCACGCGGCCGTCACCGCCGCCGGGCTCGCCCGCACCGGCATCACCGGCCCGCCGACCGTGTTCGAGGGGCGGTTCGGGTTCCTGCAGGCGTGGTGCGGCGACCAGGTCGACCTGGACGCCCTCACCGACCGGCTCGGCGCGCACTGGGAACTGCCCGGGATCTTCTTCAAGCCGTACCCGTGCAACCACTTCACCCACGCCGGCATCGACGCCGCGCTCCGGCTCCGCGCGCGCGGGCTCGACCCGTCCGACATCGAGAGCATCGAGCTGGGCGCGCCCACGGCCGTGCTCCGCACGATCGGCGAGCCCCGCGAGGACAAGATCCGTCCGAAGTCCGGGTACCACGCCGCGTTCTCCGGCCCGTACACGGTCGCGGCGGCGCTGCTGGGCGGCGGCGGGCTCGGCGTCTTCCACGAGGACTTCACCGACGAGGCCGCCGCGGACCCGGAGCGGCTCGCGCTGGCCGCCAAGGTCCGGTGCGTGCCGGACGCCCGCTGCGACGAGATCTTCCCGCACCAGTTCCCGGCCGTCCTGCGCGTGACGACCCGCGACGGGACCGTCCTGGAGGAGCGCGTGGACGCCAACCGCGGCGGCCCAGGCAACCCGCTGTCGGCCGAGGAGCTGGCGACCAAGTTCCGCCTCAACGCCGCCCGCCGCGTCTCGCCGGACCAGGCCGAACGGATCACCGAGCTGGCCTACGGGCTCGCCGACCTCGACGATCTCCGCACCCTGACCGCCCTCCTCGCCTGACCCGCCCGTCAGGTGTGCTCCATGATGAAGGTGGCGGTGGTCCCGGGGGCCAGGGCGCGGAAGACGTGGGGGGCGTCGCCGGGGTAGGCGACGTAGTCGCCCGGCGCCAGTTCGACCGGATCGTCCGCCGGACCGGCCAGGGCGCGGCCGGTGCCCAGGAGCACGTGCTCGGTCGTGCCGGGCAGGTGCGGGTCGGACAGGTGCGGCTCCCCCGGTTCCGCCGTGACGCGGTAGACGTCGCGGCGGGCGTGGGGCGGGCAGGACGCCAGCAGGGTCGCCGTGTAGTCCGCCTGCTCCGAGCGGGTGGCGGGCCCTTCGCCCGCGCGGACGACCCGCACGCCCGCCCGCGGCGGGTCGACCAGGCGGCTGAAGGGGACGCCGAGCGCGCCGCCGAGCGCCCACAGCGTCTCGACGCTCGGGTTGCCGGTGCCCGCCTCCAGCTGGGACAGCGTCGACTTGGCGATGCCGGCGCGCCGGGCCAGCTCGCTCTGGGTCAGCCCGGCGCGGGCGCGCTCCCGCCGGATCGAGGCGGCGATCAGCGCGATCAGGTCGAGGTTGCCCACTTGTTCGCTCCAGACGTCCAGGTGTTCAGTTTGACGAACGCGACGGCGATTGTTCATTCTAGTGGACAGTTGTTCGGCACATCGGACTGGAGCGGCCATGGAGCACCTCGGCATCCTCGCCCACAGCGCGGAGGGCGCCGCGCTGTGCTTCCGCGCCTTCTGCCATGAGGGCTTCCGCGAGCTGGGCCCCGACGACCATCCCGACGTCACCCTCGACCTGATCGCGCTCGCGCGCAGCATGCCGCACTGGGAGGCGGGCGACCACGACGCCGTCCGCGCGATCCTCGCCGAGAGCGTCCGGCGCCTGGCCGCCGCCGGGGCGACGTTCTTCGCCTGCCCCGACAACACCGCGCACATGGCGCTGGAGCGGCCCGGCGGCGACCTCGCGCTTCCCGGCCTGCACATCGCCGAGGTCGTCGCCGACCGCGCCGCCCGCGACGGCCGGACGCGCGTCGGCGTCCTCGGCACCCGCTACACCATGGACGGCCCGGTCTACCCGCGCGAGCTCGCCGCCCGCGGCATCGAGGCCATGGTGCCGGACGCCGCCGACCGCGCCCGCGTGCACGAGATCATCTTCGGCGAGCTGGTGAACGGCGTCGTCACCGAGGAGTCCCGCCGCGCGTACGTGCGGATCATCGAGCGGCTCGCCGGGCGCGGCTGCGACGCCGTCGCCCTGGTCTGCACGGAGATCCCGCTGCTGGTCACCCCGGAGGTGTCGCCGCTGCCGACCCTGGACTCGACGCGGCTGCTCGCCCGCGCCGCGTTCGAGGTCGCGGCGGGCCGCCGTCCGATGCCGTCCTGGCGCGGCGGTCCCGCCGTCACCGCCTGAGGCCCGCCGACCGCGCCCGGCTCGTCGAGCTCCTCACCGGGATCGCCGACCGCGCCGGCGACATTTCGACCGGCGGCGAAACGACCCCTCCCTAGATTCGGGGGCATGGCGAACACCGACCTGGTCATCACCCGGCACGCCGAGGTGAGCGCCGTCCTCGCGGACGAGCGCTTCGTCGTTCCCGTCGCGGAGGGCGGAGCGCCACGGGGCTCGCTGGCCTGGCTGCGCGGGGCCGTCTGCCGGTTCAGCGAGGGCGCCGAGCACGACCGGCGGCTGGACGTCGTGGCCCGGTCCCTGGACGAGGCCGACCCGGCCCGGCTGCGGCGGCGCACCCGCGAGCGCATCCTGGCCGGAGAGGCGCCGGACCTCGCGCCGATCTCCGCGCTCGGCGAGGCGCTCGGCGTCACGGACCTGGACGCGCTCACCGGCGCCGTGCCCGCCGCCGCGTCCGGCTACCTGACCGGGACCGGGCGGGACGGCGCGGACGCGGCCGTCGCGGCCCTCGCGCGGCTGCTCGGACCCGGCCCGGACGAGGAGGTCGCCAACCGGATCGCCGTCTACCTGCAGGCGTACGAGGCCACCGCCGGGCTCGTCCGCGCGGTCCTCCCGGCGTCGCGGCGCCCCGAGGCGCGCGGGTTCCCGATCGAGGCCGTCGTCGCCGAGACGCTGCGCTTCGACCCGCCGGTCCCGGCGTTGCGCCGCGTCACCCGCACGGCCCTCGCCTTCGGCGGGCGCGAGATCGCCGAAGGCGCCACCGTGACCCTCGACCTGCGGGCGGCCAACCGGGACCCGGCGGTGTTCGCCGAGCCGGACCGTTTCGATCCGGGGCGCGGGGAACCCCGTCATCTGACCTTCGGGACCGGCCGCCGGCCCTGCCCGGGCGCGGACCACGCCGTGCAGCTGGCGGCGGGCGCGGTCGAGGCGCTCAACGAGATGGAGTCCGTCCGATGAACCATCCGCAGACGTTCCGGGACCTGCACCGCGGCGACCGCCCGCTGCTCCTGCCCAACGCCTGGGACTTCGCGAGCGGCGCGGCGCTGGCGGAGGCGGGGTTCCCCGCCGTCGGGACGACCAGTCTCGGCGTCGCCGCCGCGGCCGGGAAGGCCGACGCGACCGGCGACGCGCGGGACGAGACCCTCGCGCTGGCGCGGAGCCTCGCCCGGCTGCCCGTCCCGGTCACGGTCGACATCGAGGGCGGCTTCTCCACGAGGGTCGCCGACGTCGCCGAGCTCGCGACGGAACTGGCCTCGTACGGGATCGCCGGCGTCAACCTGGAGGACGGCCGCTCCGACGGGACGCTCGCCCCGCTCGACCACCAGACCACGGTCATCGCGGCGGTCAAGCGGGCCGCGCCGCAGGTGTTCCTCAACGCCCGCACCGACACGTTCTGGCTGGCCGGGGACGAACCCGACATGGACGAGACGCTGCGCCGGGTGCGGGCGTTCGCCGAGGCGGGCGCGGACGGGGTGTTCGTCCCCGGGATCGCCGCCGACGAGGACGTCCGGGCCGTCGTCGACGCGGTCGACCTGCCGTTGAACGTGCTGTTCATGCCGGGCAGGACGGACGTCGAGCGGCTCGCCGGCCTGGGCGTCCGCCGGGTCAGCACGGGCTCGCTGCTGTTCCGCAAGGCCCTCCAGGCGGCCGTCGCGTCCGCCCTGGACGTCTCCGGCGCCGCCACTGAGGCCCCCGCCTTCTCCTACGGCGACGTCCAGGCCCTGGTCTCGGGTTGACCGCCGCGAGCCGGCGGAGCCGTCAGTGGCCCGTGATCGCGTCGGCGAGACGGGCCAGCGCGGACGTCCGCGGCGACGAGGTCGCGGACTCGCGGGCGTCCGCGGCCCGGTAGAGGGCGTACATCGCGTGGACGCCGAGCCAGCGCAGCGGCTCGGGCTCCCAGCGGCGGACGCGCCGGTCCACCCACGGCAGCGCGGTCAGCTCCGTGTCCTCGCGCAGTACGAGGTCGCGCAGCGTCCTGCCGGCGAGGTTCGCCGTGGCGACGCCGTGGCCGGTGTAGCCGCCGGCGTGCCCGAGCCCGGACGCGTGGTCCACCACCACGGTCGAGCACCAGTCGCGGGGCACGCCGAGGACGCCGGACCAGGCGTGCGCGACGCGCCCGTGCTCGGCGGCCGCCGGGAACATCGCGGCGAGCATCGACCACAGCTCGGCGACGGTCGCGGGCTCCGTCCGGCCGCCGTCGTCCACCCGGGACGCGTAGCGGTACGGCCGGCCGCGGCCGCCGAACGCGATGCGGTCGTCGGCGGTCCGCTGCGCGTACATGTAGTAGTGCGCGAGGTCGCCGAGCAGCTCGCGGCGGTCCCAGCCGATCGCGTCCCACACGGCCGGCGGCAGCGGCGTCGTCACGATCATGGAGCTGTTCATCGGCAGCCAGTCGCGGTGGTGGCCGCCGACCCCGGCGGTGAACCCCTCGGTCGCGCGCAGCACGTACTCGGCGGTGACGGTGCCGTTCGGGGTGACGGCGGCGGCCGGGACGGCGCCGCGCCGCGGCACGATCCGGACCACCGGGGTCCGCTCGTAGACGTGGACGCCGAGGCCGCGGACCGTCTCCGCCAGGCCCCGGACGAGCTTGGCGGGCTGCACGCGGGCGCAGTGCGGGCTCCACGCGGCGGCCGTCGCGCCCGCGACGCGCAGCCGCTCGTCGCGCTCGGCGGCGGGCAGCGGGACGAGGTCCTCCTCCGTCCAGCCCCAGTCGCGGGACGCGGCGACCATCGCGGCGAGCCGGGCCCGCTGCGCGGGGTTGCGGGCGACGTGCAGCACCCCGCTCTTGACCAGGTCGGCGTCGATGCCCTCCGCCGCGGCGACCCGGATCACCTCGTCGACCGCGTCGAACATCGCGTGCTGCAGCGCCACGGCGGCGAAGCGCCCGTGCCGGGCCGCGTACCGCTCCCGCGATCCGGCGATCTCCCCGAGCACCCAGCCGCCGTTGCGGCCGGACGCCCCGAACCCGGCGAACTCGCGCTCCAGCACGACGATCTCCAGTTCGGGACGGGCGCGCTTGAGGTAGTAGGCCGTCCAGAGGCCGGTGTAGCCGGCGCCGACCACGCAGACGTCGGCGGCGCGCGGGCCGGGCAGCCGGGGGCCCGGTTCGGGGCGGCCGGTCCGCCGGTACCAGTGGGAGACGCCGCCGTTGGCGAAGCCGGGTGCCAGCGGCGCCCGGCCGGACGAGGAGCTCATCCGCTCATACTGCTGTATCCGACAGTCCGGACGGTAGAGGGCAACGGATTCTAAGGGACCGCGTCGATCCCACGACGGGATCCGAGCCATCCGGACCGGTCGGCGGCATAGTAGGACGCGCCGTCGGGGCCGCTCGCGCCGCCGCGCCACGGCCGCATCCCGAGGCTCGCGGCGACCTCGGCGGACACCGCGCTGTCCGGGTCGAACTCGGCGGTGACCCGGCGCAGCCCGACCACCCCGAACGCGTAGTCCAGCACCGCGCGGGACGCCTCGGCCGCCAGCCCCTGCCCCCACCGGTCCGGTTCGAGGCTGTAGAGGATCTCCACGTCCACCCCGCGGTCGAACGGGCCCTCGTGGCCGCGCAGCCCGGCCACCCCGATCAGCGGCGCGCCCGGCCGCGGCTCGGCGGGCGCCGGACCCCCGCGCAGGGGCCGCAGCGCCCACAGGCCGTAGCCCTCGGTGGCGAAGTCCCGCTCGCTGGTCTCGATGATCTCGGTGACCTGGACGGGCGAGATCGACGCGCCGTCGAACAGGTGCCGGCGGACGACCGGGCCGGTCCAGTGCGTGAGCAGCGCGTGGTGGTCGGTCATGCCGATGGGGTGCAGGGCGAGCCGTCTCGTCAGCAGCGTCTCGGTCATCGCGGGCCTCACTCGTCGGGCGCCCGGCCGCCGGCGGCGGGCTCGGGCCAGTGCGGGGCGGGCTCCCCGTCGGGCACGCCGACCCTGAACACCCGCAGCTGCGTGGCCAGCGCCGCGTAGTAGCCGACGAGCGTGACGAGCTCGACGAGGGCGGGCCGGCCGAGGGTCGCGACCGCCTCGGTGTAGACGGCGTCGGCGAGGTCGTTCTCGGCGACGAGCTGCCGGGCGGCCTCGTGGACGAGGCGTTCGCGGGCGTCGGCGAGCATCGGGGCGCGGCCCTCGCGCAGCGCGTCCAGCTCGTCCTCGCGCAGGCCCGCGCGGCGGCCGAGCCGCTCGTGCGCGTACCACTCGTAGTCCGAGCGCAGGTGCGCGGCGACGACGAGGGTCGCGATCTCCCGCTCGCGCTTGGTGAAGGCGGTGCGGAACCGCAGGGCGGCGCCGAGGTCCTGCAGCGGCATCCCGACGGCCGGGCTGTACAGCATGGCGTTGAACGGGCCGAGCAGGCGGCCCTCGTCGTCCATGAACCCGAGCGCGCGGGCCTTCGCCCGGGAGCCCGGAGGGGCGTCGCCGCCGGCCGCGGGCGCGGTGCCGCCGTCCGCGCGGGGGCCGCCGGTCAGGGCCTCGTACACGGCCTGCTGCTCGGCGCCGAGCGAGGCCGGGGACAGCAGGGGCAGGCGGGCCGACGGCGGCCCGTGCCGGGGTGGGTCGTTGACGTGCTCACCGCTCACGGGGTCGATCACTTACCGCACGCTAGGCCGTCGCGTCTGGCCTCTCAAGCCCTCGTCCGGAATGTGAAACCGCGCGCTCACGATGACGTAGCGCCCGCGTAACAGCCGTGAACCAGAGTGGCCACGTCCGCACCGGACACCGGCCGGACCCGGATCGCCCGCGACCCGGCCGGCGGCCCGCGAAGGGAACGTTCCATGCCGCTGCTCCGCATCCGCACCGAGATCGAGGACCGGCCGGGAAGGCTGGCCCTGCTGACCGCCGCGCTGGCCGGCCGCGGCGCCAACATCCTCGCCCTGTCCGTCCAGGTGGACGCCGGCGGCGTGGTCGACGAGTTCCTCGTGGACGTCCCGGCCGGCACCGCCGGGCCGCGGGAGCTGGCCGAGGCGCTCGCCGCGGCGGGCGGCGCGCGCACGGCCGTCCGCCCGGCCCGGCCGCACGAGCTGGTGGACGAGCCCACGCGGGCGCTGGTGCTGGCCTCCCGGCTGCGCGCCGAGCCCCACGCGGTCCCGGAGGTCCTCGCCGAACTGCTGCGCGCCGACGAGTCCGCCTGGGCGCACCCCTCCGACCGCGCCGACGCGGACGACGAGTACGTCCTGACCGTCCCGCTGGGGCACGGGCGGGCCGTCCGGCTCCGGCGCTACGGCCTGCCGTTCACCGCGACGGAGGCGGCGCGCGCCGACGCCCTCGTCCGCGCGGCGCTGCCCGCCGAGCCGCCGCGCCCGGCGTCCCGCAGGCTGCCGCTGCGCGACGGGACGCACGTGACCGTCCGGCCGATCGAGCGCCGCGACGCCGGCGCGATCCGCGAGCTGCACGAGCGGTGCTCGCTGGACAGCCGCCGGATGCGCTACTTCAGCCCGAAGCCGTACCCGCCGCCGCGGGCGATCGAGCGGTTCTGCGACCCGGCGCACGGCCTGACGCTCGTCGCCGAGGGCCCGGACGGGTCGCTGCTCGCCCTCGCGCACCTGATCCACGTGCTCGACCCGGGCGTCGCGGAACTGGCGTTCCTGGTCGAGGACGGCTGGCAGGGCCGCGGCCTCGGCCGCGCGCTCGCCGAGCTGCTGCTGGCGCTGGCCCGCGAGCGCGGCCTGGTGGAGCTGCGCGCGACCGCGCTGAGCGAGAACGTGCGGATGCGGCGCCTGCTGACCTCGCTCGGCGGCCGGACCCGGCGCACCGAGGAGCCGTCCATCGTGGAGATCAGGCTGCGGGCGGACGGCCGCCCCGCCCCCGGGGCGCTGGCAGGATGGCGGGGTGACCGGCATCTATGACGACCCCTGGGCCTACGAGCTGGCCTGCTCGTTCCGCGACGTGGGCGCCGAGACCGGCGTGCTCCTCGGCTGGTGCGCCGAGCACCGCCCGGACGCGGCGGGCCCGGTCCGGACGGTGCTGGAGCTGGCCGCCGGGCCCGCCGAGCACGCCCGCGAGCTGGCCCGCCGCGGCCTGACCGCGACCGCGCTGGACCTGAACCCGGCGATGTGCGCGTACGCGGCGCGCGAGGCCGGGCGCGCCGGGGTCGCGGTCGAGGTCGTCCAGGACGACATGACGGCGTTCGACCTCGGCCGCCGGTTCGACCTGGTGCTGACCATGCTGGACTCCACGTCCCACCTGATGACGCTGGACGCGTTCGTCGCGCACCTGCGCCGCGTCGCCGCGCACCTGGCGCCCGGCGGGCTGTACGTGATCGAGATGTCGCACCCGCGCGACCGGCTCTCGGACGACCCGAGCGTCAGCACCGGCTGGACGGTCGAGCGCGACGGCGTGCGCGCCACCGTCCGGTGGGGCGAGCCCACCGACCTGCTCGACCCCGTCACCCAGATCGCCGACGACCGCGTGACGATGACGATCGAGGCGGACGGCGCGACCCGCGTCATCGAGGACGTCGTCCCCTACCGGTTCTGGACCGCGACCGAGCTCGACGCGGCGATCCGGCTCGCGGGCGGGCTGGACGTCGCCGCCCGGTACGGCGACTTCGGGACCGGTGCGGACGCGGTGGCCCTCACCGATCCCGAGGCCTGGCGAATGATCACGATCCTGCGCGCGTCCTGATCAGGGGGTGGGCGCCCACCCCGGCATCGGGTAGCCCGCCAGCATCTCGCGGACCTCGCCCGCGACCCGCTCGACGACCGTCTCGTCCCCCCGGGCGGCGGCCCGCACGACCTCGTCGATCCAGGCCGCGATCCGCGGCATCCGCGCCTCGTCCAGCCCGCGGGTGGTGATCGCGCCGGTGCCGAGCCGCAGCCCCGACGGGTCGAACGGCTTGCGCGGGTCGAACGGGACCGCGTTGTAGTTCAGCTCGATGCCGGCGCGGTCGAGGGCCTGCGCGGCGGGCTTGCCCGCGACGCCCTTGTTCGTCAGGTCGATGAGGATCAGGTGGTTGTCGGTGCCGCCGGAGATCAGGTCGTAGCCGCGCTCCAGCAGCGCCCCGGCGAGCGCCTTCGCGTTCGCCACGACCTGGTGGGCGTACCGGGAGAAGTCCGGCGTCGCGGCCTCCTTCAGCGCGACGGCGATCGCGGCGGTGGTGTGGTTGTGCGGGCCGCCCTGCAGGCCGGGGAAGACGGCCTTGTCCACCGCCTTCGCGTGCTCCGCCGTCGACATGATCATCGCGCCGCGCGGGCCGCGCAGCGTCTTGTGCGTCGTCGTGGTGATCACGTCGGCGTGGCCCACCGGGGACGGGTGCGCGCCGCCGGCGACCAGGCCCGCGATGTGCGCGATGTCGGCGGCCAGCACCGCCCCGACCTCGCGGGCGATCTCGGCGAACGCCGGGAAGTCGATGGTGCGGGGCACCGCCGTCCCGCCGCACCAGATCAGCTTCGGCCGCTCCTTCAGCGCGAGGTCGCGGACCTCGTCCATGTCGACGCGGCCGGTGTCGGCGCGGACCTCGTACCGGACGGGCGTGAACCACCTGCCCGTCGCCGACACCGACCAGCCGTGCGTCAGGTGGCCGCCCATCGGCAGCGACAGGCCCATCACCGGGTCGCCGGGGTCGAGGAACGCCATGTAGACGGCGAGGTTCGCGGGCGAGCCGGAGTACGGCTGGACGTTGGCGTGCTCGACGCCGAACAGCTCCTCGGCCCGGGCGATGGCGGCCAGCTCGACCGGGTCGACGTTCTGCTGGCCCTCGTAGTACCGCTTGCCCGCGTACCCCTCGGAGTACTTGTTGGTCAGGACGGAGCCGGTGGCCTCCAGCACCGCCGGCGACACGTAGTTCTCCGAGGCGATCAGCCGGATCTTCTCGAACTGGCGGCGGGCCTCCGCCTCGACCAGCCCGGCGATCTCGGGATCGGCGGCCTGCAGATGGGGGACGGCGGGCTCGTGCACGACTACCTCCGCGCTGCTCGCGCCGGAACGCGCTGCGGGCGCCCCGGCCAGGGGACCCGTACACCCAGGCGCGCGGTGTGCGGACTAGTTTCGCTCCCCGGTGGTCGTCTCCACCTTGACTGCGCCAGTCGCGTTCGCCACATCATAGCGAGCCGCCTCCGGCCCCGCCGCGTCCGGCGGATCCGGCGGGTCCGGCGAGTCCGCGCGGGGATCGACACCACGGCAAGCCCGCCGAGCAGCAGCACGGCCCCGGCCGCGACACGCCCCGACATCCGCTCGCCGAGGACCGCCACGGCCAGGACGGCGGCCACCAGCGGCTCGGCGAGGCTCAGCGTCCCGGCCGTCGCGGCGCTCACCCGGTTCAGGCCCGTGACGAAGAACATGTACGCGGCGGCGGTCGCGGCGACGCCGAGCCACGCCACCAGGGCCGCCGACCGCGGCGCCGCGAGCGCGGGCAGGTCCGCGAGCGTCCAGGGCAGCAGCACCGACCCGCCGGCCAGCAGCGTCACCGACACCGCCGCCGCCATTGCGGTCGCGCCGCCGCCCGGCCCGCTCCGGCCGGTGAGGACCTTCGCCGACACCGTGTAGACGCCGAAGCACGTCCCGGCGACCAGGCTGAGCCCGACGCCGAGCAGGTCGACGCGGGCGTCGGGGCCCGGCGCCATCAGCAGCGCGACGCCGCCGATCGCGCAGGCCGTCCCCGCCCACCAGCGCCCGCTGAGCCGCGCCCGGAGGACCAGCCGCTCGCACAAGCCCGTCGAGACAGGCGCGAGCCCGAACACCACGGCGGTCGCGACCGCGGCGCCCGTCCGGCCGACCGCGCTGAAGAACGACGCCTGGAAGATCCCGGTGGCGGCGGACGCGGCGGCCACCGGCGGCCAGGTGCGCCGCGACAGCGTCCGGAACGCCCGCGGGTCGGCCACGAGCACCAGGGCGGCGAGGATCACCCCGCCGGAGAGGATCCGGGCACCGCCGACCGCGACCGGGTTCGCGGCGGAGCCCGCCAGCACCTGCGCCGGGCCGACCGTCCCCCACAGGACTCCGGCGGCCAGGACCAGCAGTGCTGCGGACGGGTTGTTTCGTCGGTCCATGCCTCCGAAGCTAGGCAGGCATGCGGCCGTCAGCACGCTGAGCCGTCATATCTTCGGACACGAAGCTATGCCCCGCCGGTTCTTCGGTTTCGGGACGGCCGACGCGATCTCAGGCGTACGGCGTTCGCCCCATCCGGCCGTCCGCCGCCGGAAGTTCGCCCTGCTCCTTCGGCTGGACGTAGTCGTACACCACGAGGGTGCGGACGTCCACGAACTCCTTGCGGCGGGCCAGCCGGTCGAGCACGAAGTCCCGCAGGTACGTGGTGCTGGGCACCGCCACGTGGACGAACAGGTCCTCGTTGCCCGTCACGACGAACACGCCCACGGCCTCGGGCATCGCGGCCATGCTGTCGCGCGCCGACTCGATCGCCTCGCGCGACTGCGGCCGGATCCGGATCGAGATCAGCGCCTGGACGCCGCGGCCGAGCCGCTCGAAGTCGACCGCCGCGTGGAAGCCGGTGATGACCCCGCGCGAGCGCAGCGCCCGCGTCCGCTCCAGCGCCGTGGACGGCGCGATCCCGACCGCCTCGGCCAACTCCCTGTTGGTCTGCCGCCCGTCCCGCTGCAACCGCCGCAGGATCGCCTGATCGACCGCGTCCATGGGGTCCCCTCCCGAACTCGCCGCCGCGTCCCGAACTCCCGAACGGAAGATGCGCCGCGACAGGGTGATGTCCGAAGGATATTCGGCGCTGTGCACCGGGCTCCAGCGCGGGGCGGGAGGGACTGGTGATTTCACCGATGCCTCCCGTCCCGCACGACGCCGACAATTGGCGGCCCACAGCGGCGGCGCGGGCCGCCCAACGGGGAGTCGAGGTCATCGTGAGCGGGGCGCATCGGGAAACGGGACGGCGCGCGCGGCGGCGGACCCCGGGGGCGCGCCGGGGGGGGGGGGGGGGGTGGGTGGCGATCGCGGGGGGGGGCGGCGCCGCGGGGTGGCCCCGGGCGGGGGGGAC
>NZ_JBEYYT010000021.1:0-51638 GCF_040645715.1 Spirillospora sp. NPDC046719
CGCCGGCGCGGCCCGCGCCGCCGCAGAGGGCGCCGTGTCGACTCGGGGCATGCTGGCGCGCCGCGGGCGGGCGAGCTACGTCGGAGAGCACGCGCGCGGAGTGGTCGACCCCGGGGCGCTCGCCGTCGCCTGGTTCTTCGAGGCCGCGGCGCACGCGCGGGCGGCGGCATGAGGGCCGCGGACGCCGGCCACACCGGCAAAGTGATCATCACGGTCGCGCCCACCGGCGGGTTCCTCACCCGCGCCGACCACCCCCACGTCCCGACCCGGCCGGACGAGATCGCCGCCGACGTGGCGCGCTGCGCGGACGCGGGCGCGAGCGTGGCGGCGCTGCACGCACGGCGCCCGGACGGCCAGGCCACCTGCGACGCGGCGGTCTACCGCGACATCAACGCGCGGGTCCGCGCGGCCTGCGACGTGGTGATCAACAACTCGACCGGCGGCGGGATCAACGGCGACCTGCTGCGGGTGCGTCCGGACGGCTCCCGGGTGGTCGACTGGGCCGCCCGCATGGCGGGCGTCGACGGCGGCGCGGACACCTGCACGCTGGACGCCGTCACCGCCTACATCAGCGGGCCCGATGGGCACGAGGTGCTCATGGACACCCCGATGGAGCGGGCCGTCGAGCTCGCGGCGGCGATGTTCGAGCGGGGGATCAAACCGGAATGGGAGGCGTTCGGCCCGTCCCACCTGGCCCGCGAGCTCGTCCGGCTCACGGCCCTGGGCTTCGACGCCGAGCCGTACTGCGTGAACCTGGTGCTCGGCCTGGACGGCACGTTCCAGAACGCCGTCCCCTATACGCCGGCCAATCTGCAGAACATGGCGGACGCGCTGCCGGACGGCTCGGTGTTCACGGTGACCGTCAACGGTCCGCAGCAGTTCCGGGGCCTCGCGCACGCGCTGGCGCTCGGCGGGCACATCCGGGTCGGGATCGAGGACAACCCCTGCCTCGTCCCCGGGGAACCGGCCGAGAACGTCCGCTTCGTCGAGCGCGCCGTCGCCCTCGTCCAGAGCGTCGGCCTCGAACCCGCCACCCCCGACGAGGCCCGCCGGATCCTCGGACTCCCCGCACGAGAGGACCTCCCCCATGCCGTCTGAACAGGACCGGGACCGCGCGCCGCTGCGCTCGCAGGAGTGGTTCGGCGGCTCCGGCATCAACGGGTTCATCCACCGCTCGTGGATGAAGAACCAAGGCGTCCCCGACCGGATGTTCGACGGCCGCCCGGTCATCGGGATCTGCAACACCTTCTCCGACCTGACCCCGTGCAACGCGCACTTCCGCGAGCTCGCCGAACACGTCAGGCACGGCGTGCTCGAAGCCGGCGGGTTCCCGGTCGAGTTCCCGGTGATGTCGCTCGGCGAGACCATCGTGCGGCCGACCACCATGCTCTACCGCAACCTGGTCTCGATGGAGGTCGAGGAGTCGATCCGCGCCAACCCGGTCGACGGTGTCGTGCTGCTGTGCGGTTGCGACAAGACGACGCCGTCGCTGCTCATGGGCGCCGCGAGCTGCGACCTGCCGACCATCGTGGTGTCCGGCGGGCCGATGCTGAACGGCCGGTGGAAGGGCAGGACGGTGGGGAGCGGCACCTCCCTGTTCGAGATGAGCGAGGAGGTGCGGGCAGGCCGCGTCACCGAGTGCGAGTTCCGCGCCGCCGAGGGCGCGATGGCGCGGTCGGCCGGCCACTGCAACACCATGGGCACCGCCTCGACCATGGCCTGCATGGTGGAGGCGCTCGGCCTCGCGCTCCCCGGCAACGCCGCGGTCCCCGCCGTCGACGCGCGGCGGCGCCTCCTGGCCCGCGAGTCGGGCTTCCGGGCGGTCGAGATGGTCCGCGAGGACCTGCGGATGTCGCGGATCGTCACCCGCGCGTCCTTCGAGAACGCCATCAGGGTCAACGCGGCGATCGGCGGGTCGACGAACGCCGTGGTGCACCTGCTGGCGCTGGCCGGACGGCTGGAGATCGAGCTGGAACTGGACGACTTCGACCGCGTGGCCGAGGGCGTGCCGCTGCTGGTCGACCTGATGCCCGCCGGACGCTTCCTGATGGAGGACTTTCACGCGGCGGGCGGCCTGCCCGTCGTGCTGAAGGAACTGGGCGACCTCCTGAACACCGGAGCGCCGACGGTGAACGGCCGGACGCTCGGCGAGAACGCGGCCGGCGCCGTCGCCTGGGACCGCGAGGTCATCCGCGCCGCCGCCGACCCGCTGCGGCCCGATGCCCGGATCACCGTGCTGCGCGGGAACCTGGCGCCGTCGGGAGCCGTCGTCAAGCCGGCGGCGGCCTCGCCGCACCTGCTGCGCCATACCGGGCCCGCGCTGGTGTTCGACGGCATGGACGACTTCCGGGCCCGCATCGACGATCCGGATCTGCCGGTGGACGAGAACACCGTCCTGGTGCTGCGCCACGCCGGCCCGCGCGGGTTCCCGGGCATGCCCGAGGTCGGCAACCTGCCGCTCCCGAAGAAGCTGCTGGAGCGGGGCGTCACGGACATGGTCCGGATCTCCGACGCCCGCATGAGCGGGACGGCGTTCGGCACGGTCGTGCTGCACGTCGCGCCCGAGGCCGCCGCGGGCGGTCCGCTGGCGGCCGTGCGCGACGGGGACCTGGTCGCCCTCGACGTCCCGGCCGGCACGCTGGACCTGCTGGTCGACGCGGAGGAGATCCAACGGCGGCTGGCCGCGGCGGCACCGCCGTCCCCGCCGTCGACCGGCTACGCGAGCCTCTACGTCGAGCACGTCCTGCAGGCCGACCGGGGCGCCGACTTCGACTTCCTGGTCGGGCGGCGAGGAGCGGCGGTGCACGGTGACAATCACTGACCCGCCGCGGCCCTCGGTGGCCGTCGTGACCGGCGCGGGGAGCGGCCTCGGCCAGGCCATCGCCCGCGCGCTGCTCGACGACGGCCACGTGGTCGTCCTGGCGGGCCGGACGCGGGCATCCCTGGAGGACACGGCCGCAGACCATCCTCGCGCCCACGTGGTCGTGACCGACGTGACCTCCGCCCCGTCGGTCCGGAACCTGTTCGCGTCGGCGCGAGCCCTGCATGGCCGCATCGACGTCCTGATCAACAACGCGGGGATCCTCGGACCGCGGGGAGCCGTCGACGAGGTCGAGGACGGGCCCTGGCACGACGTGCTCGCCGCCAACGTGACCGGCTCGTTCCTGTGCGCCCGCGAGGCGGCGCGCATCATGAAGGACCAGCGGCCCCAGGGCGGCCGGATCATCAACAACGGGTCGCTGTCCGCGCACGTGCCGCGGCCGCGCAGCGTCGCCTACACCGTGAGCAAGCACGCGATCAGCGGGCTCACGGCGTCCATGAACCTCGACCTGCGCGACCACGGCATCGCCTGCACCCAGCTCGACGTCGGCAACGCCGCGACGGCGATGACCTCCGGCATCGGAGTGCGGGCGCTCCAGCCGGACGGCACCCGCCGACCCGAACCGACGATCGACCCGCTGCACGTCGCACGCTCGGTCGCGCACGTCGTGTCGCTGCCGCTGGAGGTGAACGTCCCGTCCCTCACCGTGATGGCGCGGGCGATGCCCTACGCGGGGCGCGGCTGACGCGCCGTCAGCGCCGCTGCAGGACCGGCCGGACGATCGAGCGCGCCCGCTCCAGGTCGCGCGAGATCGTCATGGCCGTCGTCCGGACGGCGGCGTCCATCCGGGCGGTGTCGATCCGGCCGACGACCCCGGACATCGACACCGCCGCCAGCACCTCCTCGTCCGGGCCGATGACCGGGGCGGCGATCCCGACGATGCCGTTCAGCGCCTCCTGCCGGTCGAACGCCACACCGCGCCTCCGGACCCGCCGCAGCTCGGCCCGCAGTGCCCCGATCTCCACGATCGTGTGCGACGTGAAGCGCTGCAGGACATGCGGGATCGCTACCTGTTCCGCGGGCATGAACGCCAGGATCGCCTTCCCGGACGCGCTGGCATGCGCCGGCCACCGTCCCCCGGAATGCTGCGGCAGCCGCGGGCCCTCCGCGCTGCGGAAGACCTCCAGATGCACGACGTCGAACCCGTCCAGCAGGGCGAGCCCGACGTTCTGCCGGGTCGCCTCGTGCAACGTCAGCAGATGCCTTTTCGACGCCTCGCGCAGGTCCCGCTGCTGCGGCAGCGTCTCGCCGATCTCGAACAGCAGCAGCCCCGGACGGTAGTCCTGGCCGTCCCGCTCAAGGAGCCCGACCCGGACCAGCTCGGCCACCATCCGGTACACCGTGGTCTTGGGCAGGCCCGTCCGCTGCGTGAGCGCCGAGGCGCTTAGCACGCCGCTGCTGTGCGCGAACTGCCTGAGAATCTCAGCGGCGCGACCGACCGCGGTGATCTCGCCAGTGCCCCGATGGGCGGGACTCATGGCCGCCTCCTCCGAGGCGCGATCGCCAAGGTCAAAGCCCAGATCCGCTTCGCGTGCACGCCACTCCCTCGTCGCCTCGGCTCAGACCGAGCCTGCGCGCTCCACCGCGTTCACAGGGAGCCCAGAGTCCCATTGAACGGGAATCCTCCCCGTGCTGCCTAGTGCCGCAGCGGCCGCAGCACCACCGGCTCCACGCTGGAGTCGCTGAGGAGCGCGAGCGGGATCATCATTTCGAAGGTGAGGTGGAATGGAGGTCCGACCTGGCCGGCGTTCGAAATCTACAACGTAAAGGAAGTGGCTCGCCATCCCGCGAACAAGAGCGCGACGGCTCAATTGTTGCTCTTATGGGATTAGAGGCCAATATCTCTCCAAACGGGCGTGCGGCATGCTCTCATCGAGAGCATGCCTCTTCGCGCATCCAGCCCTCGCCGAAGAGGTCACAAGTTTCCGCGAAGGCGTTACCGCAGGTCACGGCCCCGTAGAGGTGCTTCGTGCGAGAGTGGCGCAGCTCCGCCGTAACGTCTGACTTGCGAGGCCCCACTTTCGGTTCGGAGTTAATGTGGATTTTGACCCTGAGTTGAGGTCGCGGTCGTGATAGTTGCGGCCGGAGTCGGCCAGTGACGAGACGTCCGGACATCCCTGATGGCACGGTGAGTGTTCCAGACATCACTGACGGCGATGATCGGTTGCGTTCCGGTGAGCCGTCCGAAGTCCCACGTGGATGGGGGCGCTCGTGGCACCGGACATCGTTCTGTTCCCGCACTGCGATCTCCACCTGGTCCTGTCCGGTACGCCGCCGTTGACGCTGCAGGTGTCGGACCGGGCGGTGACGGCCGGCGGGTACACGCTGACGCCGATCGCCCCGGGGGCGATCGCCGTGGACTTCTTCGCGCCGCATCGCCCGGTCGGACAGCGGCTGCTCCCGCCGCTGCCGGCGTACAACAGCGCCAACGGGCAGGTCACCGCCACCCAGCCGGGAGTGTACCTGTTCCAGGTCCGGCGCGGCAGCGACTACATCGTCGGCCGGCTACAGGTGCACACCTCGATCGTGGCGTGGTGGTTCGGCAACGACTCCATCACCACCGCCGTGGACGACGTGGCGCACGCCCAGCCGTCGATCTACGCCAAGTTCAGCGACGATCCGACCGGTACGGACCTGATCGGCGACATCACCGGGCACGGGTACGTGACGCTGACGTCGGCCGACACCAACACCTTCGTGGTCAACCCGCAGGGGCGGCTGCGCGGCCTGCGCGAGACGACCGGCACCCCCGGGACCGTGGACCTGACGGGCACGTTCCTCAACCAGACCCAGCGGCTGCCCGTGCGGGTGGTGAACTACGCCAAGCACCGCCGCGACCTGAAGCCGGTCCAGACGCCCAACGTGGCGCACGCGGCCGAGCAGCACAACATCGTCTTCCTCGCGGAAGGGTTCCGTAAGTCCGACGAAGAGACCTTCGACAAGATCGTCACCCGCGTCGTGGACCAGATGTTCGACCAGCCCCGGCATCAGCCGTACCCGATGCTGGAGGGCAGCTTCAACATCTTCAAGGCCTTCGGCGCCTCGCAGGAGCATTGCGCCACCGTCGCCTACCGGGTCGCCGACGCGGACCAGACGACGGGGACCGGCGTGCCCATCCCGTTCATCCGCAGGGTCAGCGACAACGAGAACGTCTACACGCTGCGGGACCTGGTCGCCAAGGTCGGGCTGCCGATGCGCAACGAGAGCAGGGCGAACCTCAAGACCATCTGGGCAGGGCAGGAGCTGACCGGCTTCGATCCCAACAAGGTGGACGACACGGTGCTGGGGGCGTGGAAGAAGCACCAGGGGACCGGGATCCTGCACGCACGCGACACCCTGTTCGGAATGCATCTGGGCTGCCGGTGGGGCGACCGCTTCTCCGACCGCAAGGCGGCGGTGACCCCGCCCGGAAGCGACCAGCCGGGCACGCCGGGGCTGCGCGAGTTCATCGCCCGGCTCTATGAGTTCTACAAGCCCGAACAGGCGACCAGGGCGTTGACGCCCGACCCCCGCAGGCATCCCCCCGAGCGGTTCGCCGGCCGCCACAGCACCAATCCGGGCAACCTGATCCTGCAGTACCTCGCGGGCCTGGAGTACGCGTTCGCCCCGTTCCCTCACATCGGACCGGTCTGGGAGCCCGACGACGCCCACTTCAAGCCCAGCCGCGGGCTGGTCGCCCTCATCACCTATGACGAGGTGAACGGCGGCAGCAACGTCAACAACAACACCCTGACGGCCCTGACGACCAACAAGGGCGACGGGGTGGAGTTCGAGTACGCCGCGGGCGACAAGCGGGTGATGCGGCGCAAGCCGTCGTCGGAGCCCGACGTCGACTTCACCGACACCGTCGACACGGTCGCGCACGAGTTCGGCCACAGCTTCGGCCTGAAGGACGAGTACGAGAACTCTGGGGGAGACGACCCGACCGCGCCCGCGACCTCACCGGACGACATCCTGGGCGACAACGTGAGCATGCTGGGGTTCCTGCGGATCAACCCCGCGCCCGACCGGCAGATCGACGTCACCAAGGTCAAGTGGTTCGCGCTGCCCCGGATGCGGCAGTCCGCACGGCTGGTCATCGACTCCGCGCCGGGTCTCGGCGGCATCGAGATCATGATCGACAAGCGGTACATCGCGCCGTGGCAGAAGATCGCGGCGCAGAACCCGCCGGCCGAGGTGCACCTGCGCAACTTCCACGTCAGCCCGCAGGGCATCCAGCTGCCGCTGGCCACCGGCCCCGCCCAGATCCTGACCAACCTGAAGATCGCCCACATCGAGCCCGAACTGGGCACCATGACGCTCGACGGCCCGGGCCTGCCGCCCGCGCCGTTCCCGACGTTCGCCGCGGGCTCGGCCGTGTACGTGCCGCTGAAGGACGCCGCCGGTCAGATCCGCACCGTGGTCGAGCCGGCGGTGCGCAAACACCTGACCACTCCCACCCCCGCCAACAGGACGCCGCTGAACGTCGACACCGACATCCTGCGTCCCAAGCACGAGGTCGA
Source organism: Spirillospora sp. NPDC046719 (assembly GCF_040645715.1). NCBI lineage: Bacteria > Bacillati > Actinomycetota > Actinomycetes > Streptosporangiales > Thermomonosporaceae > Spirillospora > Spirillospora sp. NPDC046719. The sequence goes on from NZ_JBEYYT010000021.1 coordinate 7,384, forward strand.
TAACCCCAGGTCCATCCCGGACTTCAAAGCGCCCTGCAAGTCCTCGAAGCTGATCGGCGTCTACGAGGGCGCGCTCGACTTCGCGGGCGGCTACTACCGGCCGACCGGAGCGTGCAAGATGCGCCGCTCCGACGACGAGGACAACGACGGCGAGTTCTGCTTCGTCTGCAAGTGGCTGATCGTCAACCGGGTCGATCCGGGTTACCACGGCATCCTCGACGCGATGTTCTACCCGAAGGCGAAGAAGAATGGCTGAGCCCGGCACGTTCGACAAGCTGGTGGCCGAGCTGGGGCAGGCGCTGCTGCCGCTGCGCGAGGCGCTCGCCTCCCCGGAGGCCTTCACCGCGTTCCTGCAGAAGCTGGGCTGGCGCGCCGAGGACATCCCGCAGCCGCTGCGCGACCTCGGCAGCGGGGTGGAGACCCTCTACGACGGTCTCACCAGGCTGCTCGGCGCGGGCGGCCTCAACGTCGGCGGCTCCGTGGGCGACGGCGAGGCCTCGGTGCAGATCTCGCCCGACGACGTGGGCCGGGTGCTGCGGGCCTTCCAGGACGTGGTCAACGCGATCAAGGCGATCGCGAACGCACCCGACTCGGCCATCCCCGCGCCGCTGCGCGCGGACGGCTTCAAGGAGAAGTTCCCCGGCCAGCTCATCGACCACCTGGTCATCACCTACCTGCAGCGGTACCACCCGTCGATCGGGTTCGGGCTGCGCGCGCTGGGCGTGGTCAAGACGGGCTACGCGCCGGCTGAGGGCAATCGGCCGCCGTACATGAACGTCCGGCTCGACCTGACGGACCTGCCCAGGACGCTGAGCGAACCCTCGCTGGTGCTCAAGAACGCCTTCGGCTGGGGCGAGGCGGACTTCGACTTCGAGGCGCTGGCCGTGCAGGTCGACAACCTGATGATGGCCCTCGGCGTGGACATCGCCACGGCCGAGATTCCGACGGCGAGTGCGGCCGCCCTGCAGGGCACCGCTCCCAAGCTGACCGACCCGCCGGTGCGCGGCATTCGGGCGGTCTTCTTCGAACGGGCGCAGGCCTCGGGTCGCATGGCCGCCGAGATGAGGCTGCTGCCGGTTCCGGCGGCGGCCGGGGGCCCGCCCGGCCTGGCGCTGATCCCCGCCTTCAACGGCGCGCTGGACTTCAAGTTCCAGCTGGGCGACGACATCGCCCTCACCATCCGTACCGACCTGGATCTGCAAGGCGGGATCGGGCTGCGGGTGCGGCCGGACCGCCCGATCGAGATCATCGTCGGCTTCGCCGGCGGCGGCGGCTCGCCGTCCCACGCCGGCGGCTCGCTGGTGGTCAAGGCGGAGCGCGGCAACGCCGACGCCGCCCCGATCGTATTGCTCGGCTCACCCGGAGCGACCCGGCTGCAGTTCCGCAAGGTCGGCGGCACCGGCGGCATCCGGCTGTCCGACGGCGCGGCGGACGTGTTCGCCGAGTTCGAGCTGGCCGGTCTGGAGTTCGTCTTCGACCCCGGCGAAGCCGACGGCTTCATCGCCAAGATCGTGCCGGACGGCGGCTTCTCCTTCGGGGCCGACCTGGCGCTCGGCGTCTCCCAGCGCACCGGCTTCTACTTCCGCGGCACCTCCAACCTGGAGATCCAGCTGCCCGTCCACCTCAACCTGGGCCCCATCGACATCCAGTCGCTGACCGTCTCGGCCGCCCCCGGCGCGGACGGCCTGCCGATCAACCTCGGCGCGACGTTCAAGGCTGAGCTCGGCCCGATCAAGGCGGTCGTCGAGGAGCTCGGTCTGGCGGCGACCTTCGGCTTCACGTCCGGCAACGACGGGAACCTCGGCCCACTGGACGTCTCGCTCGGGTTCAAGCCGCCCAAGGGCGCGGGCCTGTCGGTGGACGCCGGGGTGGTCAGCGGCGGCGGCTACCTGTTCTTCGACCCGGCCAAGGGGGAGTACGGCGGGGCGCTGGAGCTGGAGTTCGCCGGGCTGTTCGACGTCAAGGCGATCGGGCTGATCACCACCCGGATGCCGGACGGCTCCGCGGGCTTCTCGCTGCTGCTGATCATCACCGCCGAGTTCGGCACCGGCATCCAGCTCGGCTTCGGCTTCACCCTGCTGGCGGTGGGCGGGATCGTCGGGCTGAACCGCCGGATGAACCTGCAGGCTCTGGTGGAGGGGGTACGGAGCGGCTCGATCGAGTCGGTGATGTTCCCGCGCGACGTGGTGGCCAACGCGCCGCGCATCCTGTCGGACCTGCGCGCGTTCTTCCCGCCCGAGCAGGGCACGTTCCTGGTCGGGCCGATGGCCAAGATCGGCTGGGGTACCCCCACGCTGGTCTCGGTCTCGCTCGCGGTGATCATCGAGGTCCCCGGCGACATCGCCATCCTCGGTGTGCTGCGCTGCGTGCTGCCCACCGCCGACCTGCCGCTGCTGGTCCTGCAGGTGCAGTTCGTCGGCGCGATCGAGTTCGACAAGCAGCGCCTGTGGTTCTTCGCCCAGCTCTTCGAGTCGCGCGTGCTGTTCATGACCCTCGAGGGCGGAATGGGCCTGCTGGTCGGCTGGGGCGACGACCCCGACCTGGTCATCTCCGTCGGCGGCTTCCACCCCTCGTACAGGCCGCCGCCGCTGCCGTTCCCGGTGCCGCCGCGCATCCGGGTGGACATCCTCAACCGGCCGGGCGCCCGGATCACCGTCTCCGGCTACTTCGCGATCACCAGCAACACGGTGCAGTTCGGTGCGCGCGCCGAGATGGTGCTGGGCTTCGACGACTTCGGCATCTCCGGCCATCTCAGCTTCGACGCGCTCTTCCAGTTCTCGCCGTTCCGCTTCGCCATCGCCATCTCCGCGGGGGTCTCGCTCAAGGCGTTCGGCGTCGGCCTGTTCGGCATCGACCTGGACTTCCAGCTCGAAGGCCCGGCCCCGTTCCGGGCGCACGGCCGGGGCTCGATCTCGCTGCTGTTCTTCGAGATCTCCGCCGACTTCGACATCACCTGGGGCGAGGACCGCGACACCACGCTGCCCCCGATCGACGTGCTCCCGCTCCTGGCGGGCGAGGTCGCCAAGCCCGAGGGCTGGCAGACCCGGCTGCCGACCGGCGGCGGAAACCCGCTGGTCACGCTGCGCACGTTGCCGCCGACCGAGGACCTGGTGCTGCACCCCCTCGGCTCGCTGTTCGTCCGCCAGCGCGCGATCCCGCTCGCCGCACGGCTGGATCGCATCGGCGCGCAGCGGCCGCGCGACGGCAAACGGTTCACCGTCGAGCCCCTGCCCGGCAGCGGCCTCGTGCGCGCCTCCATCACCGCCGACAAGTTCGCGATGGCCCAGTTCCAGGACATGGACGACGCGACCAAACTGTCGCGACCGGCGTACGAGGACCAGGACGCGGGGCTGGAGATGGTGGCCGCGCAGGGCGCGATCGCCTCCGCCCGGGTCGTCAAGCGCAGCGCCCGCTACGAGCAGATCGTCATCGACAGCAGGCTGCGCCGCCCGCCGGGCACCGTACGACCGGCGACCCGCACGATCGTGCAGGCCGACGGACTCGTCCGCCGGGTCGCCCCCACCGCCGCGCCCACCAAGACGCTGGCCAGCGTCAGCCCGGCCGTGTTCACCCGGCTTCTGGAGGGCAGCAGCACCAGCCGTTCACCCCTGTCACAGCGCGAAGCCGACCAGCGCCAGCCGTACGCCCCTGACGAGACCGTGCAGGTCACGGGCCAGCGCTTCGTGGTCGCGCACCTGCGCAACAACGCCCAGGCCTTCCCGCCGGCCTCGCTCGGCTCGGCCGCGGCGAGTTTCCGCAGCCAGGCGGCGGCCGAGGAGGCCCTCGCCGAGTGGGTCACCGCGGACCCCGCGCTCATCGGCCGGCTGCACGTCATCCCCGAATCCGAGGCGGCGGCCCTGCCGGTCGCCCCGCAGTCGTGGACCTCCACCGGCTCCCTGCCCACCCCGGCCATCGCCCCGGCGGCGGTACGGCTGAGCAGCGGCAAGATCCTCGTCGCCGGCGGTCGGGACGCCGCGGGCAAGGCGCTCGCCGACGCCGCGCTCTTCGATCCCATCGCCGGGAACTGGGCCGCCACCGCGCCGCTTCCGGTCGCCCGCGACGGGCACACCCTCTGCCTCCTGCCGGACGGCCGGGTCCTCGCCGCCGGCGGCGTGACCCAGACCGCGCCCCTGGCGACCACCGAGATCTTCGACCCGCTCACCGCGACCTGGAGCAGCGACGTTCCGCCGATGCGCACCGCCAGGTTCGGCCATGGTGCCACGGTGCTGCGCGACGGCAAGATCCTGGTCACCGGCGGCACCGGCACCCGCGGCGACTCGCTCGCGTCCGCCGAGGTGTACGACCCGGCCAAACGGCAGTGGACCGAGACGGCGATGACCGACCCTCGCTCCGACCACCAGGCGGTACTGCTCGCGGACGGCCGGGTCCTGGTGGCCGGCGGCGTCCTCAAGACCGGCCGGACCGACGCCGCACTCGGCTATTGCGAGATCTACGACCCGGCGACCGGCATATGGACCCCGACCGGCTCGCTCGCCACACCTCGCGCGGGTCATCAGGCGACGCTGCTCGCCGACGGCACCGTCCTGGTGACCGGCGGCGACGCCCCGACCGGTCCGGTGCGCGGTCCGTACGACTCCGCCGCCCTCGCCAGTGCCGAACGCTTCACCGTCGAATCCGGCACATGGACGGCGGTCCGCGACATGCCCGGGGGGCGCACCCGGCACCGCGCCCTGCCATTGCGCTCCGGCCTGGTGCTCGTGGCGGGCGGTACCCGCGCCCCCGCCTTCGACGGCGGCTTCCGCAGCGCGCTGCTGTACGACCCGGCCGCCGGCACCTGGACCCCCGCGAGCGGCCTGGCCACCGGCCGGTGGGCGTTCGCCGTGATCGACCTGCCCGACGGCCGGGTGCTCGTGGCCGGTGGCCGGACCCGCTCGGTCGCCGCCGCCCCGCACCCCGGCACCGACATCCTCACCCCGACCGCCGAGATCTTCACGCCCTGACGACGGAGGCACCCCATGACCAGTCCCACCGTGGCGGCTACCGGACAGTGGACGACCACCGGGGCCCTTCCCTCCGCGCGCGTGTGGTCCGGCCAGCACGACGGCCCGGTCGTACTCGCCGGCGGGAAGGTCCTGGTCGCCGGAGGAGCCGACGCCGCCGGAGCCGCGCTGGGGCAGGTGTCGCTGTACGACCCGACCGCCAAGACGTGGACGGCCGCCGCCGCGCTGCACACCGCCAGGCGGCTGCACACCGTCACCCTGCTGGGCAGCGGCAAGGTGCTGGTCACCGGTGGCATCACCGGGGCGGCGACGTTCCCGTCCGCCGGACTGGCCTCCGCTGAGGTGTTCGACCCCGCGCAGGGCACCTGGACCGCGACCGGCAGCCTGAAGACCGGCCGGTGGGGGCACAGCGCGGTGCTGCTGCCCGACAGCAAGGTGCTCGTCGCGGGCGGCTGCACCATCCGGTCCGGGCAGTCGGTCAAGGCGCTGCGCTCGGCCGAGGTCTACGACCCGGGCACCGGCGCATGGACGGAGGTCACCGCGATGACCGACGCGCGCTGCGGCCACCCGGCGCTCGTGCTCAACACCGGCAAGGTGCTGGTGGTCGGAGGCAGCGCACCCGTGTCCCGCGAGACCGACGCGGCACTGGCCTTCTGCGAGCTGTACGATCCGGCCTCGGGCACCGGCGGCACCTGGACGCCGACCGGGAGCCTGCTGGTGGCGCGCAGCGGGCACCAGGCCACGCTGCTCCCGGACGGCACCGTCCTGGCCAGTGGCGGCAGCCCTCCGGGCGCACCGGGCAACGGCACCTTCGACCCGTTCAGCAGGGCCACCGCCGAGACGTTCAGCCCCGTCGCGGGCGCGTGGAGCGCGGTGCAGGACATGCCCGCCGGCCGCGGCCTGCATCGGTCGGTCTCACTGGGCGGGGGCAAGGTGCTGGTGGCCGGCGGCACCGACAACCCGGACAACGGCGTCGGCTACGCCAGCGCGCTGATCTTCGACGCGGCCACCCGGAACTGGATCCCGGCGGGCGGTCTGGCGACGGGCCGGTGGGGGTTCGCCGCCGTCCCGCTGACCGGCGGCACGGTACTGGTCACCGGCGGCGTCGCCCGCGCGGGCCTCGCCGCCGCCGACTCCGGCGCCACCGAGGTCACCGCCACCAGCGAGATCTTCGGCACCGGCCCGGTGACACCGTGAGCAACGCGTACTCCTTCCTGCCGTGGCTGCGGACCGGCCTCAGCACCCGGATCACGACCGATCCGGGCACCGCCGACCGGGCGGTCATCCCGGTCAAGCTGCGGCTGACCGGGGACGGCGTGTCCGGCGGCACGATCACCCGCGACGTCGAGAAGGCCGTGCAGCTGTACGGGCCGGGCGACGTGGTGGGGGTCGATCCCCGGGTGATCTCGCGGGTGGAGCCGCGTCCCTGGATCACCAACGTGGAGCCCAACTACCTGGCGCACATCGAGTTCTACGACGAGGGCCTGCCGTGGAGTTACAGCCCGGCCCCGCCCGACGGGGCCAACAAGCGGCTGCCGCCCTGGCTGGCGCTCGTCGTCCTCGCCGGAGCGGCCGAGCCCGCGGGCGATCCGGGTGCGGAGTTCACCGAGGGCGCGGTCGCCGGGCGGCCGCTGCCGTCGATCCAGGTCAAGGACCCGGCCGGGACGCTGCCGCCGCCGGGCCAGCTCGGCGCCTGGGCGCACGTGCACGTCAACGGCGAGCTGGACGGCCTGGTCGCCAACGACGATCCCGCCGGTGCGCTCACCGCCCTGCGCCGGGTGCTGAGCACCAACGCCGACCTGGCGTGCTCGCGGCTGATGTGCCCGCGGCGGCTCAAGCCCGACACCGGCTACCACGCGTTCCTGGTCCCCGCGTTCGAGACGGGCCGCCTGGCCGGGCTCGGCCTGGACCCGGCCACCGCGCCCGGCGCGCTGCACTCCAGCTGGGGCCCCGACTACCCGGGCCGCCCCGAGCCCGCAACGCTGCCGTACTACCACCGCTGGTTCTTCGGCACCGGCAGCGCGGGCGACTTCGAGTACCTGGTCCGGCTGCTGGAGCCCCGGCCCGCCGACCCGGCGATCGGCCGCCGCGACCTCGACGTGCACGACTCGGCCGGGCCCGGGCTGCCGCCCATCACCAGCCCGGCGGAGCTGCACGGCGTGCTCAAGCTGGGCGGCGCACTCCAGTCGCCCAACCGTCCCAAGGGCGACGTCTACGACAAGTGGGACGAGCCGTACCCCCACCTGTTCCAGAAGGCCCTCGCCGGACTGATCAACCTGGCCGACGCCTACCTCGACCAGACCCCGGCCGCCGCGCACGCCGCCCACGGGGCGCAGGACGTGGCGGGCGAGGTCGATCCGATCATCACCCCGCCGCTGTACGGGCGCTGGCACGCCCCCGCGAACCGGCTGCTGACCGAGCGCGACGGCAGCCCGATCACGCCCGACCGCAACTGGGTGCACCGGCTCAACCTCGACCCGCGCTTCCGCGTCGCCGCGCACCTGGGCACCCGCGTCGTCCAGGAGCGGCAGGAGGAGTTCATGGTCGCCGCCTGGGCGCAGGTCGGCGACGTGCTGGCGGTCAACGCCAAGGTCCGCGCCGCCCAGCTCGCCCGCGAGGTCGGGACCGTACTGCAGGCCAAGCATGTGGAGCCCGCCGCCGCACCGATCATGCCGGCCGACGCGCCGGTGCCGTCCGGCAAGGCCCTCGTACTCACCGCTCCCGCCAACTCACGGGTGACCACGCGTGATCGGGCTCTGCGCGGGGCGGTGGCGGTCGAGGGCGAGCGGGTCGCGGTCGGGTTCCACGTGGCGCGCAGCCGCGTGACGGCCGCGCCGCTGTCCCCGCCGATGCGGCGGATGCTGCGGCCGGGGCGGCTGATCCGCGACCTGCCGTTCAGCGAGACCAAGCCGCCCGACGCGCTGATCCCGCGGATGGACGACCCGGACGACCCCGTGACGGCGGCCGCCGCCAAGGAGACTCCCGACGCGGTGGTGACGACCGAGCGGCTGAACGATGTCCTGCACCCGGCACCACCGCCGATCGGGCTCACGGCCGCCACCGAGGCCGACCCGGCCGATCCGGTCGACCGGCTTCCGCACAGCGCCGACTTCCGGATCACCTTGCCGGGCGACACGTTCGTCCCCTCCGAAGGCGGCGACGACAGCGAGGAGGCCAAGCGGTTCAAGGACGGGCTACGCGACATCTACCGGGGCCGGTACGCGGCGGGCGTCGGTGGCCGGACCGAGGGCGGCGACGACCCGCTGAACGTCCGCGCCACCACCGACGCGATGATGACCGGCCTGCGCGCCGAGAAGACCGTGCCCACCAGCCTGCTGACGTCGGTCAGCCTGCCCGAACGGCTGCGGCCGTTCGCCGAGCGGTTCATCGAGGCGATGGCCTATCCCGTCATCGACCTGCCGATGTACAAGGCGCTGCTGGACCTGTCGGTGGACTACTTCGCCCCCAACCTCGGGCTGATCCCGCGGAACACGGTGACGCTGCTGGAGACCAACCAGGAGTTCATCGAGTCCTACCTCGTCGGACTCAACCACGAGATGGCCCGCGAGCTGCTCTGGCGCGAGTACCCCACCGACCAGCGCGGCTCGCCGTTCCGGCAGTTCTGGGACACGCGCGGGGGCGTGAAGCAGTACGACATCCAGCCGCTGCACACCTGGCCCAAGGCCGCCGAGCTCGGTGAGAACGACGCGCGGGAGACCGGCCGGCAGGCCGACGACCTCGTGCTGGTCATCCGTGGCGACCTGCTGAAGAAGTACCCGAACGCCGCCATCTACGCGCACCGCGCCCGCTGGCAGCCCGAGTCGGGACCGCCGGACCCGGCCCAGGAAAGGGTCCCGGTCGAACTCATCGACCCGGCGCACCCGACGCTGGAGGAGATCAGGCTCCCGCTGTACGAGGCCAAGGTGGACCCCGACCTGACCCTGCTCGGCTTCGATCTGACGGCGGCCGAGGCCAAAGGCGACTTCGCCGCCGGCGCGGCAGGCTGGTTCTTCGTGATCCAGGAACGCCCCGGCGACCCCCGGTTCGGCGCCGACGAGGGCCCGCCCACCCTGGTCGAGGTGTGGAACGACCTGACGTGGGCCGACGTGGATCCGGGCGGGACCGGGTTCATCCGGCTCGACGCGAGCACCGTGCAGGTCCCGCTCAAGGACTTCGATGACCCTGCCGCCGACGCCGAGAAGAACGCCCAGCACCTGGAGGACGCGTTCCTGCCCGTCTGGCACGGCGGGCTGAGCTCCGCCGACGTGGCCTACATGCTGTTCCAGGCACCGGTGCTGATGGCCGTCCACGCTCAGGAGATGCTGCTGTGACCGCGCTCAGCGACGACTTCCCGGTACTGCTCGGCCCGGTCCGGGTGGAGACCCGGTTCACCGCCACCGAGCTCCTGGTACGGATCTTCCCGGACGAGTGGTGCACCGACAAGTTCGAGCCCAAGCCGACCCGCGCCGAGATCACCGCGGTGGACGCGTACTGGACGGCGCACTGGCGGACCGGCGGGAACGCGGTGGCCGAGCAGGCGGCCTGGCAGGAGCTGGTCGCCCGGATGCCCGGCGGCCGGGCCGGCTGGCTGCTGCAGACCCGTACCCCCGTCAACCCCGCCGATCGGCCCGCGACGGTGCCGGAGGGCGCGACCGTGCTGGTGGTCGTGACCGGCCAGGCCGTACCGGCCGCGGACCGGCAACCGACCGTCACGTACTGGACGGCGGTGTGGCGCGCGCACGGCGACCGGGCCAAGCTGCGCGCCGCCGACACCGCGCTGCGCGCCGACGTCGGGGCCGGCCGGGCGGACACGATCCGGTCCCGGCGCCCGGTGGGCGTCGACGCCGCGCCCACCGCTGCCGACGACGCGGTGATGGTCGCGTTCCTCGTGCTGCCGCCACCGGCCGCGGGAAGCCTGGCCGAGCAGTCGTGGACCCAGGCGGCGAAGGCCAGGCTCCTGCCGGACCGCTTCACCGTGCTCGGATACGTGGGCGGCGAGCGGGTACTGACAGCGACCGGCGAGGCGGTGCCCGACGCGCTCGCGGTCAGCCCCGACCCCGAGGCCGACACCGACGAACAGCTCAAGGTGGACGAGCGGACCGGCGCGCTGCGGGTGCCCGACGAGCTCCAGTGGCTGACCGACTTCGGGCGGGCGGTGACGCTCGGCATGGGCCTGCGCATCCCGCTCACCCCGCAGATCCGCAACGGCCTGGACCGGCTACTGGTGTTCGGGCTGCGGGAGCGGTCCGGCCCCGAGCAGACGGCCGTCCAGCTGGCCGACCTCATCACCCGGCAGCTGCGCAGCCCGTCCGGGTACGGGCTGCTGCCGCAGGGCACCCCGACCAACAACAGCGAGGCCGCCCCCGCCGGGCAGGACCGCCGCGCCGAAACCAAGGCCGCGCTGCGCACCGCGTTCGGGTTCGCGGCGGCGGACGCGCCCGACGACTGGCGGACCCGGACCGACGGGCAGTGGCTGGCCGACCTGCTCGGCATCGATCCGGCCGTGCTGACCGGCATGCCCAACGCCGACGGCACCGACCAGCGTGACGCCCGCGCGGCCAACGTCGCCCTGTGGCCGGCGACCTGGGGCGCGTACCTGCGCGGCATGATGCATCCGATCCTGTCCGAGCAGGCGGTCGACCAGACGCGCGAGTTCTTCGTGCGGTACGTGTCGGGGCGCGGCCCGGTCCCGGCGGTCAAGATCGGGCGGCAGCCGTACGGCATCCTGCCCACCACCGCCTTCTCCAAGATGACCTTCCCGGAAGGCGCGACGCACCGCCGCGTGCTGCACAAGCTGCTCGGCGTGGCGGCGGGGGACTGGCAGAAGGCCCTCGCGAAGGTCGGCTACCTGGGCAAGGGCGGTGACCCGCACCAGCTGCTGCTGGACATCCTGGCGCTGCATCCGACGTCGGCGGAGTTCTACCAGCGGTACGCGCAGAGCGTCGAGGACGTCTTCAACCGGGAGAACCTCAACAGCGGCGGCCCGCGCGTCATCCCCGCGCTGGACCAGCTCAACATGCCGCAGCCGATCCGTGCCCTGCTCGACCGCCTCGGCTACGCCATCCCGCCCGGAGCCGACCCGGACGTGATCCGGCGGCTGTTCGTGGGCGACCAGTATCCGCTGCTCGGACCGCTGGTCGATGACCGCCCGCTGTCGGAGACCGACCACATCCGCGCGTACCTACCCGACGGCGGCAACTACCTCCACTGGCTCGCCCAGCACGCCGAGCAGGACCTGGAGACCATCCGGCTCGAACTGGGCTTCAACGGCGACAAGCCGCCTGCGGCGCTGATGTATCTGCTGGCGCGGCACGCGGTCCTGCTCGGCTGGGAGGACGCCGCCCGCCGCCTGGCCGCCGCGGCCGGGAGCACGGTGCCACCCGCGCGCGATCCGCTGTTCGTCCACGTACGGCCCAACCGGCCCGGCGCACCCCCGGTGGAGAGCGAGAGCCGGTTCCGCCAGCTGTACTCGCCGGACCGGGCCATCACCGGCAGCCCGGACCGGCTGGTGGCGAACTTCATCCCCGAGGTCATCAGGCAGAGCCCGGCCACCGTGCAGCTCGCCGAACAGATCGACGCGCTGAAGCACCTGGCCGGGCTGCCGACCGCCCGGCTGGAACGGGTGCTGACCGAGCACCTGGACTGCGCGACGTACCGGCTCGACGCCTGGCGCTTGGGGCTGGTCAACGAGCGGCTCGCGGAGCTGCGGTACGGGCCGTCCGGGGCGGGACCGGCCCGGCGCGGCATCCACCTCGGTGCGTACGGCTGGCTGGACGAGGTCCGGCCCAAGCCGCGCCCCGGCATGACGCAGGTCGAGCTGACCGGCGAGCTCGGGCAGCTGTTCAACCCGCCGGGCACGCAGCCATTGATGCACGACAAGGCCAACGGCGGTTACATCCACGCTCCCTCGCCCGCGCAGGCCACCACCGCCGCGGTCCTCCGCGCCGGATACATCGCCAACGCCAGTCCCTCCGACCGGCACACGTTCGCCGTCAACCTGAGTTCCGAACGGGTCCGGGTGGCGCTGACCCTGCTGGACGGGCTGCGGCAGGGGCGGTCGCAGGGCGCCCTGCTCGGCTACCGGCTCGAACGGGCCCTGCACGACCGGTATCCGGATGCCGAGCTGGACTCGTTCATCACCGCCCTGCGCGGGGCCTTCCCGCTGCGGGCCGGGCGGATCGAGGAGACCAGGCCGGCCCCGGGCACCGCTGTCGAGCTGGTCGAGGCCCGCAACGTCATCGACGGCCTCGAACTCGTGCGGCGGGTGACCCAGGTGCCCGGCGCGGACGTCTACCCGTTCGGCGCCCAAGGGCTCCCGGACCCCGACGCCGACCAGCGCAAGGCCATCAACGAGGAGGTGCACCGGCTCCTCGACGTCCACGACGCGCTGGCCGACCTGGCGGTCGCCGAGAGCACGCACCAGGTGCTCGCGGGCAATCCCGAGCGGGCGACGACCACCCTCGACGCCTACGCGAAGGAAGGCGTCGCACCCGAACCCGAGGTGGTCCGGACACCGCGCAGCGGCACCACCCTGACCCACCGGATGGCTCTGCAGCTGACGCCGGGCATCCGGCCGGGCCACAGCGCACCGTCCGTGCAAGGCGAAGGCCCGCGCGCCAAGGCCGAGCCCGCCGTGGACGACTGGCTGCCCACGCTGCTGCCCGACCAGCGGGACGTCGCCGCGCTGGTCACCTGGACCGACCCGGTCAACGGGGTGGCCCGCAGCAGCGTGGTCACCCAGCGGGACCTGCGGCTGCGGCCGATCGACCTGCTGTGGGCGGTACGGCCCGCGAGCGAGGCGTCGATGACCGATCTGGACGACCGGATCATCGGCGTGGTCGCCACCCGCGACCAGCCGCGTCCGGACGCGCGGCTGGTCATCGAGCACACCACGCGCATCACCGGCAAGGTCACGTTCTTCGAGCTGTCGCCGCTGATCGCCGCTCTGCGGTCGCTGCTGACCACGTCCCGGCCGGTGCGGCCCACCGACCTGGTCCCGGCCGCCGGGGACGCCCCGATCGACCGCTCCGCCGACGCGGCCGTGACGCTGCCCCGCGAACGGCCGGTGGCGGTGCGGGACGCGCTGGTGGCGCTGCGCACGGCCGTCACCGGCTACCTGAACGACCTCGGGCCGCTGTTCCCCGAGCCGCCCGCGCCGGTCCGGCGCAGCGAAGTGATCAACGGCATCGACACGTTCCTGCGCCGGTACGGGGACCTGATCGCCACGGCGGGCGGGTTCGGCATGGTGCGCAGCGGCTGGGGCGAGGCCGCCGGGTGGCGGCGGGACCGCTACACCGAGGTGCTCGCGGCCGTCGACGGGGTCGCCGACCGGATGGCCAAGGCGCTGGCCGACGCCAACGCGCTCATCGCCGCTTACGACGCGCTCCCTGCCGCCACCGTCGCCCCGGAGCGGTTCCGGCTGCTGGAGCGGATCGAGCGGCTGCTGACCACCACGCTGACCACGCCGCGCCCGAACACGCCGCAGCAACTGCGCTCGATCATCAACAACCGCCGGCAGGCGTTCCAGAACAAGCTGCGGGACCTGCGCGGGGTCGCCGCCACAGGCCAGAAGACGCTGAGCGGCCTGCTGGCCGAGGTCGCCGCGCTGCTGCCGCTGACCGGCTTGGACCCGGCCGGGCTGACGCTCACCCCGTACGAGGACCTGGTCGTCGCGTACGGGAAAGAACTGCTGGACCGGGCACGGGCCCTGCAAGCCGAGATCGCCGAGCGGCTGACGGCCGCCGACGCGGCGCTGACCGAGCACGACGCCGCGCTGACCGGGCCCGACCGGGTGGAGGCCGCGCTCGACACCCTCAAGGCACTGCTCGGCGAGGATGTTCTGGCCGTACCGCAGTACACCCCGTCGGCCGCGCTCGCTTCGGACTGGAAGAAGGCCCGCGACGACAGCGGCGACCTGATCGAGCACCTGGAGGACGCGGGGCGCGACTTCCCGGTGGACGACTGGCTGCACGGCATCGCCCGGGTCAGGGAGAAGCCGCGGCTGTGGGAGCAGGTGGCGATCCTCAGCGACGCGCTGCGCGGTGACGGGGGACTGCTCGGCCATCTGCCCGGCTTCGAGGAGCCGCAGCTGGTGCCGATCCAGCTGCCGTACCGGACCGGCGACCACTGGCTGGCCATGGAGTTCGCGCCGGGCACGACGCTGGATGAGGACCGGCTGCTGTTCACCGCGCACTACGCCGCCAAGCCCGCACCGCCGACCGACGACTTCTGCGGCCTGCTGCTGGACGAGTGGACCGAGGTCATCCCGGCGCAGAAGGAGACGACCGGGATCGCGCTGCACTATGACAAGCCCGACTCCGAGCCGCCGCAGGCCATGCTGCTGGTCACCCCGCCCACCCGTACCGGGACGTGGAGCGCCGACGACCTGGTGGCGGCGCTGCACGAGACGTACGACCTGGTGAAGGCCCGCGCCGTCGAGCCCGCGCACCTGGACGAGACCGCCTACGCTCACCTGCTGCCCGCCACGCTGGTGTCGGCCGCCGGCAAGCCGATCACCATCAGCACCGACTTCGCGACCAACAATTTGCGCGGGAAGAACCCATGACGGAGCGCATCGAGAACCTGCCGAAGGCCCTGGCGGAGCGGGAGTACCCGACCGTCGGCCTGTGGAACCGGCTGGAGGGACGTCCCCGCACGGCGGACTTCGAGCGGGCCTTGCGCGTGGAGGTGCGGGACGCGCTGTGGCTGCTCACTCGGCAATGGCAGCTCGGCGAGTTCCGCGGCTCCGACGCCGGGACGCCGGTCACCGCCATGTACTCGGTGGGGATGGCGGTGCCGAGCCGGTTTCGGTCCGCGTCGGGCGGCTCGGCTGAGAATCTGCCCGCTGACCGTCCTCTGGAGGACGTCGCCGAACGCCGGGCGCTGCCGTTCGCCTTCGGGCCGGAGCGGATCTCGTACGATCTGCGCCTTGCCATCGGCCGCCGCTGGCTCAAGCTGATGAGCCTGCACCCGCCCATCCACCACCTTCGGCAGGACTTCGTCGAGCTGTATCCCATCGCACTGCCGTCCCCGGCCAGCGACGCCGACACTCCGCGGGTGGCCCACCCCGAGGTCTGGTCCACGCTGCAGGCCGTCGCCGGCCGCCGGATGGACGGGTACGAGCTGTACCTTCGCATCAAGGCGGGACATGAGGCCGCCGACGGCATCGACCATGTCGCGCCACCCCACCGCACGCTGATCAACGAGCTGGGCATCCGGCTGGCCGGCTGGTTCGACGGCCTGATCGATCAGCCCGCCGGCGACGCCACCTGGGACCCGCGCCGCCTGGAGCATCGGTTCTCGGTCGCCGCGGGGCTGCCGGGGGGCGTGGAGAAGGTGCTGACCGCGCAGGAGTATCCGGGCGGCGAGCTCGACTGGCATGCCTTCTCCATCGACCCCGACACCCAGGTGGGCGGGGCCGCCGCACCGCCCGCCCCGATCAACCGCACGGTCTTCCCGGCCCCGGTGCGCTACTCCGGCATGCCGCTGCCGCGCTGGTGGGCGGTGGAGGACGGCAAGACCAACTTCGCCGCCGTCCGCCCGGACCGCACCGACATGGCCCGGCTGGTCGTCCTGGAGTTCGCCCTCGTCTACAGCAACGACTGGTTCTACCTGCCGTGCGACCTGCCCACCGGAACGCTGGCCTCACTACGCGGCCTGGCCGTCACCGACGTCTTCGGCCAGCGCCTGTGGATCACGCCCGCCGGTGCGGGGGCCGACAACGACTGGCAGCGCTGGTCCATGTTCACCCTGGACACCATCGGCTCAGACGCCGTCCCCGCCGACACGGGCCTGTTCCTCGCCCCCACCGTCCCCAAGGTCGCCGACGGACCCGTCCTGGAAGAGGTCGACCTCATCCGCGACGAGAACGCCAACATGGTGTGGGGCATCGAGCAGACCGTACGGCTGCCCACCGGCCCGGGCCGCCGCGGCGGCGAGGTCGCCGCCGAGATCCTCGCCCAGCGCCGCCGTCTGTTCCCGCCCACGCCCCCCACCGCCCCGCTGGCCCCCATCGCCTACCTGGCCATGACCTCGGTCCCCGGCCACTGGATTCCGTTCATCCCCGTGCACGTCCCCGGCGACAGCCGCAAGATCCAGCTCCAGCGCGCCGCCATGCCCAGCGAGATCGACACCAAGCCCGTCCGCCCCCGCACCACGATCCTCCGCGAGGGCTTGGACGCCGCCCCGCAACGGTCGTACTTCCTCAACGAAGAAGAGGTCCCGCAGACCGGCACCAAGGTCACCGTCGCCTACAACCGCACCCGCTGGGGCAATGGCCGCGTCGCCGTCTGGCTCAGCGCCCGCCGCGGCACCGGCCGCGGCGAAGGCTCCAGCGGCCTCACCTTCGACCTCCCCGCCGACACCAAACCCCTCACCTGAGGCCACCTACGCCCACCGCCGCAACCCCGGCTCCGAATCGTCCGCTCTTCCCGCCCGTGTCTTGCGGAGTGTGCCGTGCGTTGGCCGGTGACCGGATGCGGGCCTTGGCCGGAGCGGGGCACCGTCATAGGTTGCTGGAATCGGCGGTGCGCGATGAGGACGGTGACCTTGGCGCCTGTGGTCGTTGTGGGAGCCGGGCTGGCTGGTCTGTCCGCGGCGATGCGGCTGGAGCGGGAGCCGGTCGTGCTGGTGGAGCGGGACGAGGCGGTCGGCGGGAAGGCGCGGAGCAGAAACCGGGACGGGTACACCTTCGACGTCACCGGGCACTGGCTTCACCTGCGGGACGAACGGCTCAGGGAACTGGTGTTCGGGCTTCTCGGCGGGGAGAACCTGGTCTGGTTGGAACGTCGTTCGACGGTGCGGCTCTATGGAAGGACCATCAACTACCCGTTCCAGGCGAACATCCACGGACTGCCCTGGCCGGCCCGGTTGCGCTGCCTGGCCGACTTCGCTCTGGCGCGCCTTCGGAAGCGGAGGGAGAGCCCCTCGGAGATGCGCTTCGAGGACTTCGTCGTCGGACGGTTCGGGCGGGGTATGGCCCGGCATTTCTTCCTGCCCTACTACTCCAAGAAGTTCCGGGGAATCTCCCTGGACGACCTGCGCACCGAATGGTTGAAGGACTACTTCCCGATGCCGACGACCGCGCAGGTGCTGGGCGGCGCGCTCGGCGTCCGCCAGGACCGCGTCGGCTACAACGCCCGTTTCCTCTACCCGGCCGAGGGGGGCATCGGTGTCCTGCCCGCGGCGATGCTCTCGGCCTGCCGGAACCGTGACGGCTTCTCCCTTCGGCTCGGGACCTCGCTGCAGGAGGTCGACCTCGCCGGGAAGCGCCTGCGGTTGAGCGGGTCGCCGGAATGGTTCGACTGGCGGGTGATCGTCTCCACGATCGCGCTACCCGAACTGCTCGACCGGATCCCCGGCCTCCCGCCGCACATCGCCGAGGCGCGCGGGGCACTGCGGTCCAGCGCGATGCGCTATGCGAACATCGCGCTGCGAGCTCCCTCGCCGATGGTCGAGCACTGGGTCTACACGCCGGAACCGGGAATCCCGTTCTACCGGATGGGCGTCTACACCAACGCGGCCGCGGCGATGGCCCCGCCCGGCGGCGCGAGCCTCTGGGTGGAGATCGCGGATCAGGCGGGACCGGTCGACGACTCGGACATCCTCGATGCCCTGGTGAGGATCGGCGCCGTCAGGTCGGCCGCCGACCTGCTGTTCATGGAGCATCACAAGGTCGACCATGCCTATGTGGTCTTCGACGAGGCCAGGGAGCGAGCGGTCGAGACGATCCTCCCTTGGCTCGCCGAAGCGGGAATCCACTCGTGCGGACGGTATGGGAGATGGACCTACGGGTCGATGGGAGACGCCATTCTCGACGGATTCTCCGTCGCCGACCTGGTAGCCGAGAGCAGCTGAGACGGGGAACGGATGTTCTACGACACCACGGCGCACGAACTCCTCTCCTATCGTCCGGCGACGCCCGTGCCGGCGGACCTGAGCGACTTCTGGCGCGAGACCCTCGACGAGACCGCCCGTTTCCCCTTGGACGTCACGGTGGAGCGCGTCACCGAGACGCCTCTTCGAGGCGCCGAAGTGTACGACGTCGGTTTCGCGGGCTTCGGCGGCCATCCGATCAGGGCGTGGTACCTGCTGCCGCGCGAGCCCCGCAGGGACGCCGCGACGATCATCGAGTTCATCGGCTACGGGGGCGGGCGGGGACTCCACCACGAGCTGCTCTTCTGGTCCGCCGCCGGATACCCGCACCTGATCATGGACACCCGCGGCCAGGGCAGCTCCTGGCGGGTCGGCGACACCCCTGATCCGGGGTCGTCCGGAGGGCCCCAGGTGCCGGGCTTCCTCACCGACGGGCTCACCGCCCGGGAGGACTACTACTACCGGCGGCTGTTCACCGACGCCGTACGGGCCGTCGACGCCGCCAGGGAGCTGCCGTCCGCAGATCCCGCGCGGCTGGTCACCACCGGCACCAGCCAAGGGGGAGCACTGTCGCTGGTCGCGGCTTCCCTTCATCCCGGGGTCGCGGCGGCGATGCCTAACGTCCCGTTCCTCTGCGACATCCGCGCCTCCTGCCGGGCCGCGGTGACGGGCCCGTACCCGGAGCTCGTCAAGTGGTGCAGGACTCACCGGAGCCTCGCCGACCGGGCGTTCGCCACGCTGGCCTACTTCGACGTGGCCTGCCTCGTGCCCGCCGCGCAGTGCCCCGCTCACTTCGGTGTGGCGCTCATGGACGAGACGTGCCCGCCGCAGGGGGTGTACGGCTGTTTCAACGTCTACGGAGGGCCGAAGGAGATCACGGTGTACGCCTGGAACGGCCACGAGAGCGGCGAGGCCCATCACCTGGAGAACCAGCACCGCTGGCTGACGCGGGAGGCGGGCATTGACTGATCAAGAGGAGGAGGTCCTCGCGGAGCGGGAGGTCTTCCGCGGCCGCAGGCTGACGGTGGTCGAGCGGGACATCAGGGTGGCCCCGGACCGTGTCGTCACCTGGGAGGTCCTGAAGAAGGACGACAGCGTCGCGGTCGTCGCCCTCGATGAGGAGGGCCGGGTCCATCTCGTCGAGGAGTACTTCGGGGCGATCGACGGGCGCGAGCTCTGCCTGCCCAAGGGAAGGATCGATCCAGGTGAGAGCCCACTGGAGGCCGCCGGCCGGGAGTTGCGCGAGGAACTCGGGCTGCGCGGCGACCTCACCCCGCTCTGCACGCTCAGCCTGAGCCCCGGCTACCTGTCGCAGCGGACCCATGTCTTCCTGGCGACCGGGCTGACGCCCGATCCGCTGGACGGCGATGAGGAGCACAGCCTGAAACCCGCGACGCTGCTCCTTGACGACGCCGTCCGCCTGTGCGGCGACGGAGTGATCCGCGAGGCGCGGACCGTCGCCGCGCTCCTCCTGGCCGTCCGTTCGGCCCAGCCGTCGTGACGGGCGGCCGGCGGGTGGTCGTCCTCCCCGACAAGTTCCGCGGCACGTTGACCGCTGGAACCGTGGCGTCCGCGGTGACCCGCGCACTGGTCCGGCTTGATCCGTCCCTCGACATCCTGGCGATGCCGCTGAGCGATGGCGGCCAGGGGACGCTGGACGTCCTGGCCGCGCACCGGAACGCGCGCCTCCATCGGGCGCGGGTCACCGGCCCCTACGGCGGCACGGTGGAGGCGGCCTGGGCGGAACTGCCCGACGGCACCGCGGTCGTCGAGGCCGCCGAGGCGTGCGGGTGGGCACGTGCGGGCGCCCGGCCGGACCCGATGAGGTCGACCACACGGGGGGTGGGCGAACTCGTCGCCCTGGCAGTGGCCGCGGGCCATGAGCGGATCATCGTGACGATCGGCGACACGGTGACCCTGGACGGCGGGCTCGGTGCGGTGGAGGCGCTGTCCTGGACGGCCGTCCGAGCGGACCTGCGGGTCGCGGGCGACGTGGAGATCGGCTTCGCCGATGCCACGCGGTACTTCGCCCGGCAGAAGGGGGCGACCGAAGCGGACGTCCCCCGGCTGGAGGCACGGATGCGACGGCTCCGCGAACGCTACAGGGAGCGGACCGGCCGGGACGTTCAGACGGTGCGGTGCGGTGGTTCCGGAGGCGGTCTGGCCGGGGCACTCGCCGCCCTCGGGGCGCGGTGCGCGCCTGGCTTCACGGTCATGAACGAGCTCCTGGACCTGGCGGGCCCGCTGGCCCGCGCCGACCTCGTCATCACGGGCGAGGGCCGTTTCGACCGGACCAGCCTGCTCGGCAAGGGGACCTACCGGCTGCTGACCGCCGTCGGGGGGACGGCCCGGAGCGGCCTGATCGCGGGTTCCGTGGATCCGGAGATAGGCGGAGTCCTGGGCCCCGGCACGGTCGTCGTCCCGTTCACCGATTACCGGGCGACCGCCTCCGAAGCGATCCGCGATGCGGAGGCGATTCTGGAAACGGCCGCCGCGGACCTCGCGAACGCCCTCCTCAAGCCCGGTGGCCGGCGATGACCGAACCGGAACTCTTCGTCGGGCCGGGCGAGTCGGACGCCGTCGGTGCGATCCTTGCCCGCCACCGGGTGCGACGGCCGCTGCTGATCGCGACGGACCGCGCCCTGCGGTCGATCCATGCCGACCGCGCCCTGGAGGGCCTGGAGTGGCGCGCATTCTCGGCCTTCACCCCGAACCCGCTGCTCGGCCATGTCGTCGAGGGATGCCGGGTCCGGGACGCCTGGCGGCCCGACGCGATCGTCGGGGTCGGCGGCGGGAGTGCGATGGACGTCGCCAAGGCCGTCCGGCTGCTTCCCGCGGACCCCTCGCTCGCCTTGGCCGTGCTGACGGGGGCGGGCGACCGGTTCGCCGCCGACGGGCCGCCCTTGTTCCTGGTCGCCACCACCGCGGGCAGTGGCAGTGAGGTGACCGGATTCGCCACGATCTTCCACGCGGGACGCAAGTATTCCCTGGATCACTCCCGGGTCCGCGCGGACGTCGCGATCGTCGACCCGTGCCTGACGGCGTCGTGCCCACCCGAAGTGGTCAGCAGCGGACTGTTCGACGCGGTGTGCCACGGCGTGGAGTCCCACTGGAGCAGGCGGGCCACCGACGTGTCCCGTCGCCTGGCGAGGGAGGCCCTGACGCTCCTGGTCCCGCATCTCGGCGCTCGCGTGCAGGACCCGCCGCTGGAAGTCCGCGAACGCCTCGCTGCCGGGGCCCTGGCCGCCGGGCGGGCCATCGCGATGACGCGGACCACCGCCGCCCACGCGTTCGCCTACGCCCTGACCATCCGTTATGGAATCCCTCATGGAGTGGCCTGCATGCTCAACCTGCGCTGGCTCGCCGACTACAACCTGGCGCGCTCGAAGGGCCCCGCTCGTGTCACCGTCGAGGACTCCGTGCTCCTGCTCGGATCCGTCACGGGGAGGACGGGCGACCTGATTGCCGAGCGGTTGCGGCGACATACCTGGCCCGCGGAGCTCGGCGGCTACGGGGTCGCCGCGAAGGACCTGGCCGGTCTGGTGCGGGCCGGAATGGAGGTGGGGGACCGCGCCGGGAACAACCCTGTCGACCTCGAAGCCGGCTCCGTCCACGAGGCATTGGAGGCCGTCCTGTGAACGACGGCTCGGTGGACGAGCGGGGCTACCGGCTCCGGGCGGCGGCGCTCCTGCGGAGCGCGGCCAATGACCTGAAGCGAGACGACGAAGCAGCAGCCGCCGACCTCGGCATCACGGCGGCCGAGTTCGCCTCCTATGCCGGGGGCGGAGCGGAGATCCCGGCGGAGGTGCTGCGCCGCGCCGCAGCCGTCTGGCCGGTCAACGAATGCGACCTGATGCCCTGGCGCGACGACTGCCCGGACGGCGCGGTCGTCCACCGGCTGACGGACGCCATCGCCTCGGCGAGGGTGCTGCGGCGCGGCGGCATCGCCTACTACGAGTACCGGGACACCGCGATGTCACGGGTGGCCTCGTTCCGGCCGGAGTGGATCAGGATGCTCTCGGTCGTCGACGACGATGATCCCGCGCACCCGGGAGTCCGGTGGAACAGAGGGCACCTCCTCTACCAGTTCACCTATTTCGTCGGGCCGGTCAACTACTACGTGCGCGAGCCGGAAGGCGACCGGGTGCTGCGCATGAACACCGGCGACTCGGTCTGGGGAGTCCCGTTCTCGCCGCACACGTTCACCTGCCGGGAGGAGGGCGCCGACGCGCATATCCTGGCGCTCACCTACGGCGCCGAACTGGTCGGCGACGCCCAGCGGGAGCTGGCGGCACTCGGCTCCGGGACCGCCGCGAGCTTCGTGCGCCAGCCCGAGGAGCCCGCCTCCGCGGCGATCCTCCGGGACTTCCTGGACGCCTGCGCCCTGCCCGCCGACCGGTTCGCAGGTCTCGCAGGGATTCCGGAGGACCGGGTCGCCGACCTGCTCACCGGAGACGTGCCGCCCACGGCGGAGGAGCTGGCGCGAATGGCGAAGGCGCTGCGCGTCAGTCCCCGCGACCTGCTGCCGGTCGTCAGCGACATGGCCGGTTCGATCCGTCACTGCCGGGCGGGTGAGGCGAGGCAGTGGTCCTACCCTTCGCCGGGACCCGCCGCCTACCGGATCAGAGAGCTCGCCGGAAGCAGCCTCCACCCCCACACCCGGGCACTGGAGATCCTTCCGGTGGCCGGTTCCGCCGACGTGGCGCTCCGCACCTACCAGCACCAGTACGTCTACAACGTGGGAGCCGCTCCCGCGGACCTTCGCTGGAGCTTCGACGGCAGGTCCTTCGAAGATCGTCTGGAACCGGGCGACTCGGCCTACTTCAAGCCCTTCGCGAGTGTCGCCTTCGCCGCCGCCTCCTCCGCCGGATGCCGCCTGCTCAGCCTGCGCATCGGCGGCCGGGTCACTCCGGAGAGCCGGACCGCGTTGGGATCGATGGCGCCGGGGAGCCTGCCCCGCTTCCTCCGGGAGACCGGCCGTTGGTACTAGGGGCCGCCGGCGGTGTGTCGCCGGGCGCGGCCAGCTCGCGGCCCTGTGTCTCGAACCTGCGCTGACGCTCCGTCATCTCCCGGACGTGCTGGAGGTCGAAGACGTCCTGGAGCGAGGCCATGGTCTGCTCGACATTGCCGGTGGTGCCGTCCTCGATGATCCGTGCGAAGGTGCGCCGCATCGCCGAGATGGAGCAGCGCAGTCCGTGGTTGGCGTAGATGACCATGCCGAAGCCGCGCTCGGCCAGCTCGGCGGCGATGACCTGGTGGTAGGTGGTAGGTATCACGATGACGGGGAGGTCCCCGCGGTACCGCTCCCGGAACGCGAACACCTCGTCGGGCTCCGGCTCCTTGGAGTGGATGAGCAGGGCGTCGGCCCCCGCCCGCTCATAGACTCCGGCTCGGCGGAGGGCCTCGTCCAAGCCGCGGCCCGAGATCAGCGCCTCGATCCTGGCCACGACCATGAGGTCGCGGCTCCGGCGCGACTCGACCGCCGCCCGGATCTTGGCGGCGAAGTCCGCGGCCGAGGCAAGCGCGTGGTCGCCCGCCACGAAACTGTTCAGTTTGGGGAACAGCTTGTCCTCGATGCAGACGCCCGCCACGCCGCGCGCCTCGAACGCTCGCACCATGTAGGCGACGTTGCTCGGGTTGCCGTATCCCGAGTTGCAGTCCGCGAGAACCGGGATCGCGACCGCCTCCGCCATCTCCGCGGCGGCCTCCAGGAACCGCGGCATGGTGAGGATGTCGGCGTCGGGCACTCCCGCGACGGCCGAGATCTCCAGTCCGCTCGACCAGACGACGTCGAACCCGGCCTCCTCCACGAGACGGGCACTGAGCGCGCTGTGCGCCCCGGTGGCCCGCAGGAGCCGGCCGCTCTCCAGGGCCGCCCGCAGACCCACCGTCACGGCAGGACCCCGATCTCCGACCTGAAAGCGGCCACGATCTCCTGCGGTGAGCGGGACACCCGGCCGCCGGGCCCACCGCTCCGGGGCCGGCACCGGAGATGGAGAAGGAAAGGTGTGGCGTGCACTTTCACCTCGCCGAAGGACTCGGGAGAGTCGGCTGCGGCCGCGCCCGCGTAGCCGCATCCGAGGGCGACGGCCGCGAGGTCGTCCGGCAGGACCGTCCGCTGGCCGCCGGTGCTCTCGTGGCAGGAGTTGTCGAGGACGACGTGCACGAGGTCCGGGGCCAGCCCGCCCGTCATCGGCAGGCAGCCGAGGTTCATGGCCAGCGAGCCGTCGCCGTCGAGGACCACGACCGTCCGCCCAGGTTCGGCCAGCGCCACACCCAGGGCGAAGGGGGCGGCGATGCCCATGGAGCCCACCATGTAGAAGTTGGCCGGACGGTCTCCGAGGCCGAACAGGTCGCGCGAGATGAAGCCGCAGGTGGAGACGTACAGCGCGGCCGGGAACCGGTCGAGGACCAGGCCGATCGCCTCGCGCGTCCCGAGCACGGTCAGATCCCCTCGCGCACGACGAGCACCGAGGTCGTCTCCACCAGGCGTGCGAGCCACGTGTCGACCGACCGGCGGACGTCGGACACGTCGAGGACGTTCCAGACGAGGCCGAAGAGGTCCAGAAGCCGGGGGAGCTCCCGGCCGATCACCCGGTGCTCGACGGCGTCGTCCGGATCGGACCCGCGCCAGCTGACCACCAGCGGAAGCCGCACCTCGTAGACGAGATTGAACGAGGTGAGCACGTTCAGCCCATTCGCCAGTCCGGAATTCTGCATCAGCACCACGGCTTTGCGGCCGGCGACCGCCAATCCCGATGCGACCCCCAGCGCGGTGTCCTCACGCGGCGCCGGAAAATACCGAATTCGTCCGCTCGGCCCAGGGTTTTCAACGATCTTGAATATCCCTTTGAGCATCGAACAGGGAACCCCCGTGAAATCGGCGTACCCGCGATCTGTGAGTTCCCGTATCAATTCCTCCGCCGCCGGCATTCGTTCTCCTTCCCGGCGCCGGAACAGCGCTGCCTCACCATGCTAGACACCATTGGACCGGCATTTCGTCGCTCTGGTGTCCGCTACCGGTCAGCGGAACCGGCGTTCAGGTCATGTCGCTTCGACACCGAGGTAACGCGAACGCTCTTCTGGCGTCAGTTCCCTGGACACCCGCTCGGCGGCTTGGGCGAGGAGGTCTTCGGGACGGAGAGGCCACCAGCGGACCCAACCGTCGGACGCCCCGGTGACCACGGTCCCGTCGGGGGCGAAGACGACACCGGTGACCTCGGCGGGGTGGGGGAGACGGCATCGCTCGTTCCCGGTGTCCGCATCCCAGACGCGGACGACCGCGTCATCCCCGACGGTGGCGAACAGCCGACCGTCCGGACTGAAGACGGCGCGGCTCACCCAGCTCTCGGGATCGACCTCGGCGCGGACCTCGCCGGTCTCGGCGTCGAAGACGCGGGTGCGCCCCGCCCGGCCGATCGCGGCCAGCGACGTGAACCCGTGCAGCGCGCCCCCGCCCCACCAGTCGTCCCGGGCGAAGGAACGGTGCTCCAGTACGGTGCCGTCGCGGGCGGCGAGGGTGAGGACGCCGGAGTCGTCGAGGGCGGCGACGCGCGCACCGTCGGCGGAGAACGCCACGGCGCCCGCACCGTCGCCCAGTTCCGCCCGCGCAGGGGCGCCGCCGGCCGAGGGCAGCAGGAGGACGGCCGGGATGTCGCCGACGGCGGCGAGGGTCCGGCCGTCCGGAGCGAACGCCAGCGCGCGTACCTCTTCCGCACCGGTCGGCAGGACCGGTTCGGGATCTCCGGCAGGCAGGGCCCAGCGCCTGACCTCGCCGCCTTCGCCGGCGCCCGCGAGAGTCAGTCCGTCGGGGGAGACGGCCAGGACGCGGGGAGATGTCCCGGTGGCGAGCGCCGCGGTACCGGTGCGCCCGTCCGCGCTCCACAATCGGATCGCCCCCTCGGTGGAGGCCGCGAGCCGTTCGCCCCCCATCGCCAGCGCCGCGACCGGTCCGCCCGCGCTCTGGTGGCGCTGCTCGGCATGCGCGGTCGTCGACCAGAGGGCGCCCTCGTCGTCCTGGCTGGCCGACGCGCCCCATTCCCCGCCGGGGCTGACCGCCACGGCCCGGACGGCCTTCTGGTGGCACATCCGCAGGAGTTCGGCGCCTCCGGTGCTCCACACCCGTGCGGTGCCGTCGTCGGAACCGGTGAACAGCCGGGGGGACACCGGATCGAAGACCACGGCGCGCACCGCGCCGCCGTGCCGCAGCCGGACGAGTTCCGCGCCGGTCGCCGTGTCCCAAATCCGGGCGTGGCCGTCGTCGCAGGCGGTGGCCGCGAGCCGTACGTCGGCGGAGAACGCGACGGCCGTCACCGGGCCGTCGTGCCGCAGGACATGACGGATCCCGTCGACGTTCCAGAGCACCGCCGTGCCGTCGTCGCTCGCGCTCGCGGCCAGCCCGCCGGGCCCGAACACCGCGTCGCGGACGGGCTCTCCGTGCGCGTGGCGGGCGAGTTCGGTCCAGTCGGCCGTGTTCCAGATCCGGGCGATGCGGTCGGCTCCGCCGGTCACCATGAGGGAGCCGTCGCCGTTGAACGCGACGCTGCGCACCCATCCGTCCAGCGGAATGCTGACGAGCGGGGTGTCACGGCCGTCCCAGACGCGCACCAGACCGTCGTCGCTGCCGCTCGCCAGCAGCGCGCCGCCGGGGTGGTAGGCGAGCGCGGCGACCCAGCCGCCGTGCACGAGCTCGCCGAGCAGGCTCCCGTCGTCGAGGGACCACAGCCGAGCCCCGCCGTTCTCGCTTCCGGTCACCAGGCGGGTTCCGTCGGGGCTGAACGCGACGGCGCGCAGCCAGCCGCCGCTGCGGTGCCGCAGGCGGTGGAGCTCCTCGCCGGTCCGCACGTCCCAGACGCGGGCCGCCGCGTCATCGCCCGCCGTCACGAGCAGGGAGCCGTCGGGGGAAAACTGGGCGACCTGGACGTCGGCCTCGTGCGGGAGCCGGACTGCTTTCGTGGGCAGCAGCGCCAGCCCGCGCCGCAGTGCGAGATCGGCCTCGAACGACGGCGACCGCCGTAGCGCCTCGGCGGCCAGCAACACGCTGAGCGGCAGCGCGTTGGGTCGTTCGCCGCGGACCAGTTCGGAGTGGGCGACGAGCTGCCGCGAGAGGGCCTCGGCGTAGAGCCTGCGGTAGCGTGCGTCCTCCTGTTCTTGACGCTCCCTGCTGAGCCGGACGAACTCGTGCTCCTCGACGGTGATCTCGGCGTCGCGCTCCGCCAGCCAGGTCTCGGCCTCCGCGAGCAGCGGACCGCGCAGCAGGACGCTTTGGTCCTCGCCGAACGCCCGCCACACGCGGATCTGCTCGCGGACCCGCTCCTGCCAGATCCGGAAGGTGCGGTCCAGGGCGACCCACTCGCGGAGCCGGGGCCAGCCGGTGATGAGGGCCTCGTGAACCAGTTCGACGGTCTGCTCGCCGGACGGGTCGGCGCCGGTCACCACCAGCCGGTCGTCGGCGAGCCGGCGGGCGATCGGCCAGTCGCCGGGCCTCAGCTCGGTCCTGCTCGCGAGCCGGCGGGTGTCGGGTGTGCCTTCTCCGGGAGTGACCAGCTGGAGCAGCACCTGCCTCACCTGGAGCCGCTCGGCCTCGGGGTAGTGGCCCAGGACCTGCTCGGCGTGGTGGGTCAGCGCACCCTCGACCCCGCCGATCGCCTCGTAGGCGTCGTGGCCGATGGTCAGGCGGTGCTGCCGCTCCCACAGCAGGGACAGCGTGAACTCCAGCAGCGGCAGCCGTCCCGGCCGCCCGCCGACGTCCTCGAGGATCCGGTGGACGAGACCCGGTTCGAACACGGCCCGGCGCAGCGCCGCGGGCCGCTCGACCGCCTCGCGCAGCCCGGCGGCCGACAGGGGGCCGACCGGCTCGATCGCGCCGGTGAGCGCCTCGGCGAACGCCCGGTCGCCCAGGGCCTGGTTGAGGAAGTCGGCACGCATCGTCAGCACCAGCCGCACGTCCGGTTCGTCGGCGAGGCCGAGGAGGTCGGTGACGAACCGGCGGGGCTTGTCGGGGTCGCGGTGGTGGGTGTACAGCTCCTCGAACTGGTCCCCGACGATCAGCAGCCGGCCGCCGTCGCCGGTGACGCGCCTGGCGACCATGCCGAGCCCGCCGCGCTCCAGCAGCTCGGTCATCCGCGGGGTCTCCAGCAACAGGTCGAACTCCGACGAGTCGGGCTGCAGCAGCCGCAGCAGTTCTCTGGCCAATTCCTCATAGGGCTGCTTACGCGGCCGGAACACCGCGAACGACCAGGATCCCTCCTCCTCGAGAGCGGGGATGAGCCCGGCCTGGACGACCGACGACTTGCCTCCCCCCGACGGCCCGATGACCGCTGTCAGCGGTTTCGCCGCGACCGCGCTCTTCAACCGCGCGACGTCCTCGTTCCGGCCGAAGAACACTTCGGCGTCGCTCCGCCGGAACGCCGCGAGGCCCTTGTAGGGGGTGGGGGCGATGGTCCTTTCTTCCAGGACCTCGGGCCAGGACGCCACGAGGGTCTCGGTGGTCAGCGCGTAGGCGACGCGGTCGGTGTCCTGTCGGTCCGCCGCGACGACCATGCCTGCCACACCCTGGAGTTCGTCCACCCAGACGGGAGCTCCGCTGTAACCGCGCTGCACCCTGCGTCCGGTCTGGCGCTCGTGCTCCAGTTGCAGCCAGGAGGTGGCCTGGACGCCGGCGAAGACCCCGTCGGCCCAGTCGCCGCCCGGACGCCCGCCGGGGAACCCGAAGGTCCGGAACGCCAGTCCATAGGGCTGCGCGGTGGAGACCAGCAGGGCGGGCTCGGTGCCCGCGGGCGGGTCGGCGTCGAGGAGCAGGCCCGCGATGTCCCCTTCGCCGTCCGGCCCGACCGGCACCCAGTGGACGATGCGCGCGGTCAGCCGGGGCCCGTGGCTCGCCAGGGGGAAATCGAGTTCGACGACGCCCTCGGGGAGGGGCGCTCCGGTGTCCTCGATGCCGAGCGCGCCCGCGACGACATGCGCGCAGGTGAGCACGTGCCGCTCGCGGACGAGGAGTCCCGCGCCGACGATCGTTCCCGCCGGGGACCAGATCCGTGCGACGCTCCCGTGGAGGGTCCCGCTCACTCCGAGGAGTCCGCCGGAGGCCCGGCCGCGGGGGCGTCCGTCCAGCGCAGCGCGACCTTGAGGTTGGCCTCGGCGTTGGTGTTGGCGATGACGACACCCGCCGACGTCCCGACCTTGATCGCGAACTCGACGGTGATCTCCGAGGGCGGCGACGCGGAGTTCCGCATCGTGGCCCCGACCTGCTCGGCGGCGGTCTTCAGCCGCTGGAGCGCCGATTCGAACGACTCCCCGGCGAGCGCGGCCACGTCACGGATACGGCCCGCGCGGACGATGTCGCCCTCGTCCTCGGGGGCGCGCTGGACGATGAGCGAGACCCCGTCCTGCAAGGGAACCTCGACGTAGTCGGTCACGGGGTCAGCCTGCCTTTCGGGCGCCGCGGTCCGCAACAGGTTCCAGGATCCTGGCGATCGCGGACACATGGTCGGTGTCGAGAAGGCCGTAGTGACTGGTGGGCAGGGACAGGACACGGACCGAGCCCGTGGTGCGCGCACGCCACAGCTCGGGTTCGTCCATCCGGCGCGCAGGCAGGACGGGATGGTCCTGGGTGGCCTGCACCAGCACGAGGTCGATGTCCAGGCGGGGGCCGCGGAACCGGTATCCGCGGCGGGCGCGGGCATTGGCGAGCAGCGACTCGACCAGCGACTCGGGGACGGGGCCCGGCGAGGTCGCGGCGAGGATCGCGCGTGCTTCGGCCTCGGTCAGGTCCTCGGTCTCGTCGCGCGGCGAGGTGTCGAGCAGGGCGAGGGTCCGGACGCCGCCGCGCGCGCCGCCGAGCAGCCGGGCCATCTCGACGGCGATCAGCCCGCCGAACGACCAGCCTGCCAGGTCGAGCGGGCCCTGCGGATGACGCCGCCGGGCCTCCCGCGCGTACCGGCCGGCGAGCTCGGCCACCGTGCCGGGCGGTGCCCCGTGCGACTGGAATCCGAGGACCGTACGGCTCGGTGGCAGCCCGGCCAGCAGGTGCCGGTAGCAGAGCAGATCGCCCGACAGGGGATGGATGAGTACCAGTGGCGCGCCCTCGCCGTCCCGGAGGGGGACGGCGTGCCGGGCACCGTCCGCGAGGCCGCGGCCTTCGGCGAGCGCGGCGACGGTCGCCGAGGCCAGGAGGTCGGCGGGGGCCACCCGCACGCCGAGATGTTCCGTGAGCCGTTCCGCCAGCACGATCGCCGCCAGGGAGTCGCCGCCGAGGGCGAAGAAGTCGACGTCGGCGGGGACGGGAGCGGCGGAGCCGAGCGCTTCGGCCCACAGCCCGGCGATGGTCCG
The DNA here is from genome assembly GCF_040645715.1 of Spirillospora sp. NPDC046719. NCBI lineage: Bacteria > Bacillati > Actinomycetota > Actinomycetes > Streptosporangiales > Thermomonosporaceae > Spirillospora > Spirillospora sp. NPDC046719. The sequence goes on from NZ_JBEYYT010000021.1 coordinate 37,548, forward strand.
TTCGAGCGCGGTCGCGGGCGGGCGTCCCGGCGGCCGGCTCAGCGCGGAGTCCGGGGAGGGGGTGAGCGCCGCCCGGTCGACCTTGCCGTTGGGGGTCCGAGGCAGGGCCGGGAGCTGGTGGTACGAGCTGGGAATCATGGGGCCGGGCAGCAGAGCCCGCAGGTGGGCCCGGAGCGCGGCGGCGTCCAGGGCACCCGCACCGGTGAGGTAGGCGGCCAGTTCGGCGCCGTCGGCTGTCACCGCCGCGTCGTGGACGCCGGGGACCGACCGCAGCGCCTCCTCGACCTCGCCGGGGTCCACCCGGACGCCGTGGCGCTTCAGCAAGGCGTCGGTGCGGCGGAGGAAGGCGATCTCGCCGTCCGGCAGGACGCGAACGCGGTCGCCGGTGCGGTAGCGGAGCGCGCCGTCCGGCCCGGCCACGAACCGCGACGCCGACGTGGCGGAGTCGCCCAGATAGCCGCGGGCCACGCCGGTGCCCCCGAGGTACAGTTCGCCGGGCACTCCCGGGGGGACCGGCCGCAGGAACCGGTCCAGGATGACGCCGTCGAGGTTCGGGATGAGGCGTCCTGCGGGCACGTCGCCGATCCCGTCCTCGCCAGGGGCGACGGGACGGAAGGTCGCGGTCATCGTCGTCTCGGTCGGCCCGTACTGGTTGACGAAGACCGCGCCGGGGCCGAGCGCGCTCCGGGCGCGGCGCAGGTCGGCCCAGCGTAGAGGTTCACCGCTGACGAGGACCAGCCGCAGCGCGGAGTGGTCGCGTGCCCAGTGCCCCCCGGCCGCGCGCGCGAGCTCGGTGAGCAGAGTCGGCACCACGCTCAGCAGGCAGGTGACGCGGTGCCGGGCCAGGGCGTCGAGGATCGACGCGGGGTCGGCGGACGTCCGGGAATGGGTGAGCACGAGGGTGGCGCCGGCGGCGAGCGGCGCGAAGGTGTCGCGGATCGCGGAGTCGAACGCGAACGACGGCAGTTGCAGAACGACGTCGTCGGCGCCGAGGCCGTACTGCTCCACGACGTAGGACAGGTAGTTCACCACTCCGGCGTGCGTGGCCATGACGCCTTTCGGTGGCCCGCTCGAACCCGACGTCCGTACGACGTACGCCAGATCCGCGCCGCGGACATCGGCGTCCGGGCCGCCCGTGGCCGGGCCTTCCCGCTCCAGATCGGCGAGGACGCCGGGCGTGATGACGAGCCGGACGCCCGCATGCTCGAGCATTCGGCGGGTCCGCTCGGGCGGGTGGTCCGGATCGACGCCGAGGAACGCCCCGCCCGCCCGCCACACCGCGAGCGCGGCGACCACCAGCTCGGGTCCGCGGTCGAGACGGATCGCGACGACCGTGCCGCGGCCGACGCCGCGGTGGCGCAACCGCGTCGCGAGCCGCAACGAGCGCTGGTCCAGTTCGCCGTAGCCGATCGGCCGGCCCGTACCGAGCAGGGCGGTGCCGCCGGTGGCGGCGACGAGGCGGTGGGCTCCATGGTCGGGGCGGGCTCGGACGGGACCCGCGAGGGGCGGTCCCGGGGGCAGCGGCACTCTGGGCAGCGGCACGTCCGGGGCGGCGGCCGCGGCGGTCAGCAGGTCCCGGCAGGTCTCCAGGAGACGCCGGGCGGTCTCCTCGCCGAAGACGTCGGTCGCGTACTCCAGGGACAGCTCGATCGGGCCGCCGCGCTCGGTCGCGTAGAGGGTGACGTCGAACTTGGCGGTGCCGTTGTGAAGCGGAGCCGGGACCGTCCGGAGGCCGTCGAGCCGGTCCAGCTCCACCGGCTCGTCCTCCATCACGAACGACGCCTGGTAGACGGGGTTGCGCGCGGCGTCGCGGGGAAGGGCGAGCGCCCGCACGATGGCATCGAACGGCACGTCGGAATACCGGTGCGCGGTCAGGAACTGCCGGCGGACCCGCGCGGCGAGGGCGCGAAGTCCCTCGTGGCCGGCAAGGCCGATCCGCAGTGGCAGCGTCTGGGCGAAGAGCCCGACGACGGACTGGAGTTCTGCCCTGTCACGGCCGCTGACCGGGACCCCGATCACCAGGTCGTCCTGTTCGGTCCAGCGCTGGAGCGTTGCGGCGAACCCCGCTAGCAGGGCCGAGAAGGCGGTCCCTTCCCCGAGCCGCCGCAGTGCCGCGCAGAGCCCCCGGTCGAGGGTCAGGCGCAGCAGCGCACCGTTCCCCGTCGCGACGGGCGGCCGCGGCCGGTCGGCGGGCAGGTCGAGGACCGGCAGTGGAAGGGCGAGCCGTTCCGTCCAGAACCGCAGCCCCTCCGGCGACGGGCCGGGCGGCCGGGCGAGCGCGCACGCCGCGTCCGCCGCCCCGATGGCGGCCGGGACGGGCGGGGGAGCCAGGCCGAGCCGATGGGCCCGGTAGAGGGCGGAGAGGTCGGCGACGAGCAGCCGCAGCGACCATCCGTCCGCGAGGAGGTGGTGGGCGACCAGGATCAGGTGCGTCCGGCCACCCGTGAACAGTTCCGCGCGGATGGGCGGGACCCCGTCGGGGAATGTCCGGCGTGCGGCCTCCCGGAGTTGCGCGCCGAGGTCGGAGGCCGCGGAGACCTCCAGCGGCACGGCACCGCGTGCGGCGACGATCTGCCGGACCTCGCCGTCCTCCACCGCGAACGACGTGCGCAGCGCCTGATGGCGGCCTGCGAGGTCGGCCAGGGCCCTGCGCAGCACTTCGACGTCGAGGTCGCCGACCAGTTCGGCCGCGATGTACACGTGGTAGCCGGGGCCGCGGCCGAGCAACCGGTCGGCCAGCCACACCCTCCTCTGGGCGGGCAGCAGCGGAACGGGCGCGCCGGGGGCGCGGGGCCCGATCGCCGGGTCTCCGGCTCCGCGTAACAGCCGTTCCACCAGCTCCCGCCGGGCGGCCGACGAGAACTCGCCGGACGTCATGGTTCCGCGATGCGAGAGGCGACGTCGGCGTCGCTCATCGCGGCCACCGCGGCATGGACCGCGGCCTCGACGACCGGTGCGAACCGGGCGATCGTCGGATGGTCGAACAGCTCCTGCAAGGGGATGTCCACGGTGAACGCCGACCGGACATGCGCCATCAGCCGGGTCGCGTGAACCGAGGCGCCGCCGATGAGGAAGAAGTCGTCGTCGACGCCGACGCGGGAGACTCCGAGCGATTCGGCCCACAGCTCGGCCAGTGCCTGCTCCAGGGGAGTGGAGGGCGGCCGGTAGGCGGCCGCCGCGGAGCGCGCCGACCAGTCGGGCGGGGGCAGCGACTTCCGGTCGGTCTTGCCGCTGGAGGTCTTGGGCATCTCCGCGACCGGGACGAACAGCGAGGGGATCGTGTAGGGCGGCAGTTCGCGCGACAGGAAGGCGACGAACTCCTCGCGCGGCGCGGGCGCCGGCCCCGCGACGTAGGCGACGAGGCAGGGCTCACCGAGCGGGTCCCTGGCCAGGACGACCGCCGCGTTGACCACGGAAGGGTGGCGGACCAGGGCGTTCTCGATCTCGCTCAGCTCGACGCGGATGCCCCGTAGCTTGACCTGCCGGTCATGGCGGCCGAGGAACATCAGCGCCCCGTCGTCGCGCCGCAGGCCGCGGTCGCCCGTCCGGTAGAGACGCTCGCCCGTGCCGAAGGGGCTCGCCACGAAACGCTCGGCCGTCCGGACGGGGTCGCCGAGGTAGCAGCGGGCCAGGCCCGAACCGCCGATGTACAGCTCGCCGGGCCGGCCCGGAGGGCACGGGCGGAGCAGATCGTCCAGGACGTGCACCTCGGCACCGTCGATGACCGTGCCGATCGGAACCGGCCCCTCCTCGTCCTCGGGGCCACAGGTGTGCGCGGTCGAATCGATCGAGGTCTCGGTCAGCCCCCACAGGTTCCGCAGCACGCAGTCCGGCCCGAACGCCCGCCGGAACCGCCGCACCAGCTCCGGCTGGAGCGGTTCGCCCGCGGACACGACCAGGCGGACCGATTCCAAGCCGGGACCATGCGGCAGGTCGAGGAACTCGGCGAGCCAGCTCGGGACGAACTGGAGCACGGCGACGCGGTGCCGGACGGTCGCGGCGCGGATCGCCGCCGGATCGCGGTGCAGACCCGGCGGGAGCATCACGACGGTGCCGCCCGCGATCAGCGGCCAGAACACCTCGACGGCCGCGTCGTCAAAGGTCAGCGTGGTCTTCTGGAGCACCCGCTCACCCGGCCGCAGGTCGTGTGCGTCCTGCATCCAGCGCATCCGGCCGACCCAGCCCCGGTGGACGCTGGCCACCGCCTTGGGCGGGCCGGTCGAACCCGAGGTGTGGTAGACCGAGACCAGCCCGTCCTCCCGGATCCGCACATCCGGCCGGGCCGGGGCCAGGCCGGACAGGTCGGGGAGGGGCAGGGCGCCCGGCAGGTCCGACGGCCCGTCGCACAGGCACACCGCACTTCCCGCGCGTTGCAGCAGGTCCGCGTTGCGGGCGGTGGGAGCGTCGAGGTCGAGCGGCAGGTAGGCGGCGCCCGCCTTGAGTACTCCGAGCAGGACCGCGACCAGTGCGGCGGACCGGTCCATGCCGACCCCCACGACCCCGTCCGGGCGGATGCCTCTGTCGAGGAGGAACCGGGCCACGCGATTGGCCCGGTCGTCGAGTTCGCGGTAGGTGAGCGCCTCGGTGTCGGTCAGGACCGCGACGCCGTCGGGATCCCGGTCCACCTGGTCTTCGATGAGCCTGTGCAGCAGAGCCATCGGCCCCCCTTCAGCGGGCTCCGCTCAGAGTACGATGACGGCCTTCTCCCGACCAGAGGAGCCCGACGTGGGCGGAGCCCGCACGATGACCGTGACCGTGGATCCTGAGCTCGGGGGGAGGTGGACTTCACTCCGATCGGCGTCGGGCCGCGAATGGCTCTGGTCCAGACAGGAGCCGCTGCGTGCGCGGGTCGCTCCTGGTGACGCTTTCGTCGACGCCGGCGGCCTGGAGGAGTGCCTGCCGACGCTGGGCGGCCCGCCCGACCACGGGGACCTGTGGTCCAGGCCATGGCGGGAGACCGGAAACGGTCACGAGGCCGAGGGCGGCGGATTCCGGCTGCGCCGCCGGATGGAGATCGAGGGCGACACCCTCACCGTCACCTACGAGGTCTCCGCCGATCCGGGCCGCCGTTTCATCTGGGCGGCCCATGCGCTGCTGGACGTCTCGCCCAACGCCCGCCTGGAGCTCCCCCACGGCCTACCCGCGACGGTCGGGGTCGAAGGCGGGCTGAAGTCGTTCTCCTGGCCGGAGCTGGACGGGGTCGACCTGGGCGCGCTGGGTCCCGACGACGGCACCACACTGATGGTGGTCGTCCCGGACGTCGCCACGGTCACGGTCGTCGACGGCACCGACCGGCTGACGATGACCGTCACCTCCGCCGGCCTCCCCACCGGCGTGGCCTACTGGCGGAATCTGTGCGGCTGGCCGGAGCACGGGCCGTACCGGTCCATCGGTGTCGAGCCGCTGCTCGGCCGGACGGGCGACCTCGGCGCGTGCGGTCCGGGCGACGCGGTGACGGTCCCGGAGTCCGGGACCGTCGGATGGACCCTGACGATCACCGCGCCCTAGCCCTCTCGGAGCAGCCCGAACCCGGTGACCGTGTCGCCGTTGCGGATCTCGCCGCTGATCGCGTTCTTCTGTCGCGTGAACAGATGACCATGCGCCCGGACATCCGCCACCGACTCATCTCCGGTGAAGCGGAGGGTGAGGCCGTGCGCGGTCGTCGCGTCGATCTTGCCTTGGACACCGAGCTCCCATCCGTCGCCGCGGCAGGTTCCGGCGAGGACGCCGCCATCGACGTGCTCCAGATCGACCGAGGCCTCCGCGCCCTCGTGCAGGAGGGTGTACCTGCCCGCGAAGTCGGCGGGCGCCACATCGTTGGTGGCCTGGCCGGGCACCGGCGGGGGCAGTTCGCGGGCGCGCAGCGCGACGAAGCCGAACGGGTCGTTCTCCCAAAGCGTGGTTCCGGCGAGCAACATTCCGTCACGAGTCGACAGATATCCGGTGAAGCGCTGCTCGGGCAGCCAGTTGAAGTCGTGGATCACCAGCTCGACCCGGTGCCGGACGGCCACGTCGACCTGACCCGTCACGGCGAAGGTCTGGTCGAGCCGGTGATCGCGGTAGGACCCCCGCAGGTTGCGCCCGCTGGAGACCCGCAGGGTCAGGACGCCAGGCCAGCCGTCGTGGGCGAAGGCGTACTCGCCGGCGAACATGGCGGGCCTGACAGAAGAGGTTCGCGGAGTGAAGATGTCGATGAAGGCCACGGGTGTCCCGGGAGGTCGAGGAATGGAATCCGGCTCAGGAGTTCTGTCTGTCGAACGCTCGGGAGAGCGGCCGCTGCGCGTCGCGGCGATCGGATCGGAAGGTCCGCACCATCTGTACCTCTACTCCGTCCTAGCGGGCAGGTTCGATCTCACGGGCGTCATCGTGGAACAAGGCGATCGCTGGCATAAGCGGTTGCTGCGGCGGCGACGTTACAGGGACTGGTTCTACCGGCTCGTCCACGAGTACCGGCAGAAGCTGCACGGCTACCGGCGGTACCGTGAGGCCTTCTTCGCTGAGCTGGGACCGCACACGCCTCCGGAGACGGTCGTCCGCGTCCCCTCGGTGAACGCTCCTGAGGCAGCGAGGGCGCTCCTCGACTGGGATCCGGACATCACCATCGTGTTCGCCGTCTCGATCCTGGGTGACGCGACCCTGAAGGCGGCCGGAACGGCGATCAACGTGCACGCCGGGTGCCTGCCGCGCTACCGCGGCAACCAAGGGATCTTCATGGCGCTCTACCACGGGGACGAGGGCAACGCGGGGGCCAGCCTGCACCTGGTCAGGCGGCGGGTGGACGCGGGTCCCCTCCTCGCCGTCCTGCACGCGCCGGTCGCTCCAGACGACACCGAGGAGATGGTCTGGTGCCGCGCGCTCAAAGGCGCCATCGACGAACTCGTCGATCTGCTCGGGACGCTCGAACGCGGCGGCACCGTCCCCTACCAAGCGCAGCCGCCGGGCGGACACGCCATCCGAAACCGGGACCGGGGTCTGCGGACCGACCTCGTCTGCGCCTGGCGCCGGCTTCGCCGGCACCGGCTGACGCCATATGCCGAGTGGCGGATCGAGCGTCCGGAGGACGGATTTCACTCGGCACCATCAGAGCCCGACGACCCATCCCCCGGATCTCGCCGACGCCGCCGAGACAGGTCCACCTGACGGGCGCCATAAGGGCTCACACCTTGCTGGACTCCGTGATGTTCCGGGTTTACCGGGAAGGGCTTCATTTTTCAGTTTGCTGGATGCTCCTGCTTTTCGGGCATCATTCGAGAGTGGGCTCAGAGGCATGCTCTCACCGAGAGCATGCCTCTTCGTGCATCCAAGTCCCGCCGAAGAGGTCCGGAGGCGGTTCCGTCGCCTACATCTCGTCCGTCGGCGGGCTCGTGCACCAGATCGGTGTGCCGAACCCCGCGTACACGGCCGCGAAGTTCGTCGTCCGCAGGCTGATCAAGGCCGCGGCCGTGCAGTTCGGACCTCAGCGCGCCCGGGTGAACTCCGTCCATCCGGGCGGCGTGCTCCCACCGATGCTGCGCGACACCCTTCCGGCCGCGACGCTGGAAGGCCCTGAAGCCGGACGTCCCGCTGCGGCGCATGGCCGACCCGCGGGAGGCCTCCCAATTCAAGGCGATCGTGGTGAGTGCTTGCGACGTCCCACCGCCGAGCTCACCGATTCCTCTGGACAGCGGCCGGAAGTAGAAAGGCGTCATGACAACGATTCCGCATCACCGCACACCACGCAGCCCAAGGGGTAAGAGGGAGACCATGAAGGGTGCCTCGACTATGCGAGTCTTCGACCGGCCCGGTTGCGGCTGGGCGGTGCGGGTGGGGGCGGCCGTATGACGCCGCGGCGGGTCGTGGTCGTCGGCGCGGGGATGGTCGGCCTGTCGTGCGCCTGGTCGTTGCAGGATTACGGCGTCGAGGTCGAGGTGCTCGATAGGGGACGGGTCGGGCTAGGGGCCTCTTGGGGGAACGCCGGTTATGTGGCGCCTTCGCTGACGGTGCCGCTGCCGGAGCCCTCGATGCTGCGGTACGGCCTGCGCGCGGTGCTCGACCCGGCGTCGCCGGTGCGACTTCCGGTTCGGGCCGACATCGAACTCGTCCGGTTTCTGGGGCGGCTGGTGCGGCATTGCACGGGCCGCCGCTGGAGCCGGGCGATGGACGGGTACCGCATGCTCAACGCCCAGATCTTCGACGCGTTCGACGCGCAGCGCCGAGCAGGCGTGGACGCTCCCGTGCACGAGGCCGCTGTGCTGGCCGCCTTCACCGAGGCCGGGCAGGCGACGGGACTGCTGCACGAACTCGAAGGCGTCGCATCGGCCGGGCAGCAGATCGAGGTCGGGCTGCTGACCGGAGCGCAGGCACGCGCCACCGAGCCGAACCTCTCCCGGGAGATCGCGCTGGCCGTCCGGATCGACGGGCAGCGGTATCTCGATCCGGGCGCCTACACCGCGGCACTGGCCGCCCAAGTCCGCGCCCGGAAGGGGAAGATCACCGAACACGTGACGGTGACGGGCGTCGACCGGCACGCGGGCCGGGTCCGCATCCGGTGCGCGGACGGGCATCGGGACGCGGACGCGGTGGTCCTCGCCTCCGGAGCGTGGCTGCCGGAATTGGCCGGCGACCACGGCGTGCGGGTCCCGCAGTACGGCGGACGCGGTTACAGCTTCACCGTGCCGCTGCGTCGTCCGTTGCAGGGGCCGTTGTACTTCCCGGCCGCCCGTGCCGCGCTTGCGCCGCGGGGCACGAGCGCGGCACGGGTGACCAGCATCATGGAGTTCCAGCGTCCGGACGCCCCACCGGACCGGCGTGCGCTCGCGGCGACCCTTCGTGCGGTACGTCCGCTGCTGGAAGGGGCTGAGTGGAGGTCGGTCACCGATCCTTGGGTCGGTGCCCGCCCTCTGACCGCTGACGGGATCCCCCTGGTCGGGCCGTCGGCCACTGAAGGCGTCTACATCGCGGGTGGGCACGGCATGTGGGGAGTGACGCTGGGGCCGCTGACCGGACGGCTGCTGGCCGAGCACATCGCGACCGGCGCCACACCCGCCCCGCTGGCCTGGCTCGACCCCCTCCGCAGCGGCCACTGACCGCGGCATTTCCTGACAACGACCCGGCCCGAAGTCCGAGCGCCGACCGCGCCCCTACCGGCGAGCGCCATCAGTGCCCAAGGGGGGAACAGCCGCCGTGGATCGCTCAGGGCGGCTTGTGGGGGCGTTGCTTGCCGCGGCTGATCAGAGTTCGTCCTCCGGATTCCAGCCGGCCGGCCTGCCCATCCCCTCGCTCACTCCTGAGTCCGTCCTCCTCGGGCGAGCAGCACCGGCGATCGACGATGGAGAGCCATTGGCCCGGATCGGGGATGCCGGGATACCGGTGTTGCACAGCTATGCCAAGGGTGGCCGGCGCCACGCGGTCGATGAGCAGTGGCTCCGGGCCGTGGCGTACTTGCGCGTCTGCAGCAGGCGGCCGCCACCCTTCCGCCGGAGTTCGGCCTGGCCGTCTTCGACGGCTGGCGGCCCCTGGCCCTGCAGCGTGAGTTGTTCGAGGCCCTCAGCTGAGGACCTGGACGGGCCGACCGCACCCATCCCAACCCGGTCATTCTGTTAGGAACTCTTAGATCGCGTCTGCTTCGTCACCGGCGCGGTTGGTTCGGCGGACGGAGGCGGGGCCGGCAGGGCTGGTCATCGAGGATGCTCGGATCGCCTGTCTTGCCTCGGCCAGCGGCGCGAGCAGGTACCGGGTGTGGTCGGACGTCCCGTGGCGGTGGTCGACGGGGCCCGGCCACGTGGTCCTGGCGCGGTGGCGGATGTGCTCCTCCACGCCGTCGATGAGGTGCAGCATCTCGGCGAGGACGCCCTCGTCGGTGCGCCGGTATGCGTCGCCGGCGGCGAGGTAGACGGGGGAGGTGTGGGCCATGATGGGCCGCTCCCAGACGTCCCGGTGGCGGGCGATGCCGTCGCCCGGCCCGTAGCACCGGGCCGCGACCCACGAGGACTCCTCGACCCGCAGGTCGAAGTCGAGCGAGCCGGTCAGGACGGGCTCGTCCCAGCGCCGCGATTCGACGACCGTGCCGTTGACCACGATCTCCAGGCGGCCGATGGGGAAGATCGAGTGGAACTCCGCCGCGCCGTGCACGGTCCTGCCGCCGGTGCCGGTGAGCACCGAACCGGGCGGGGCCTCGTCGACCGACAGCCGCAGGTGGGGCCCGCTGGTGACGACGGTGTCGCCTGAGCGGACGGCCTCGCACCAGTCCCAGTAGTCCATCGTCGCCGGGTCCGGGACGCGGGCGTAGGTGCGGACGAGGCCGATCGGCACCTCGCTGCTCATCTTGTCGGTGCCGCCGACGAGGGTGAGGCGGTATCCGGCGTTGAGATAGCGGTAGTACTGGGTGATGTTGTAGTCGTCGTAGGCGATCATCTCGACGCCGTCGAGCCGTCCGGTGGCGATCAGGGCGGCGGCCTCGCCGTTGGGGACGGGGAAGTGCGCGAGCAGGACGGTCCCGCCCTGGGCGTGGCACTCGTCGGCCCAGTGCGCGAGGGTGGTCTCCAAGCCGCCGCCGAGGTCGGACTCCTCGGCGCCGCCGGTGCACCAGGGGCGGATCGGCGCGCGCAGGCCGAGCAGGTTGATGTGGCCCAGCATCGCGGTCCGGTTCTCCTGGCCGGTGTGGACGTGGGTCGCGCCGTCCGCGGAGGTGTGCGGGTGCCCGGTGAAGTCCTCGACGTTGGTGTGCAGGTGGCCCCACTGGCTCAGCAGGAGGTTGGTGACCCGCACCCCCTCGCCGCGCGCCTCCAGCTCGGCGCCGTGCGTCGAGACGAAGTGGACGTGGGTGTCCCCGGCGACGTAGCCGTCCGCCTCCGGGTCGTGGAAGCGTTCGAGGCGCAGTTCGAGCGTCCGCTGCCCCGGCCGGATCGTCAGCTCCTCGCGCAGCGGGACGTAGTCGAAGCCGTGCGCGGCCTCGACGACGACCCGCCCGTGGGGGAGCCAGCCCTCGAACTCGCCGTCGACGTAGGCGTACGTCCGCTGGCCGAGGCGGACGTCGCCGCCGATGTCCAGGTTCCAGGTGTTGCCGTCGGAGTTGATGTGCGCGTGGTGCCCGTAGGGCGCGAGCGGGACGCCGTCGGGGGTGTGGAAGTGCAGGCGGCAGGGCAGCGGCTCGCCGGTGGCGGCGTCGACGACCGTCCCCCTGATCCAGGCGCGGCCCGGCTCGGTCAGCCGCCATTCGGTGCCGTCGCCGGTGGTGATCCGGCCCTGTTCGAGGAGGTCGCCCCAGGTGAAGCGGGCTTCGACGGTTCCGGCGACGTCGAGGGCGACGGTCGCGGACGGCGTCGCGGCGACCCGGACGTACCCGGTGCGCTCGCTGGTCGCGCCTCCCCACGCCGGCGGGGTCGACAGGCCGGCGTCGTCGACCGTCCGGTAGGCGTAGGTGGCGGTGCCGCGGTCGACGGTCACCGCGACGTCCTCGTCCACCGATCCGCCGGCGAGAGAGAAGATCAGCTCGCGGGAGACCGTCCGGCCGAACGGCTCCTCGGCGAGCCGGCTCAGCGTGATCGCGCCGATCAGGACGGCCGGGCCGGCGGACTCGATCTCGATGGCGGCCGCCCTGCGCTCCGGGTGAGGGTTGCGCCACGGCCACAGGTAGAAGCGGTAGGGCAGGACGTAAGGGGAGCGCGCCTGCGGGTCGTCGATGTCGACGTACCTGGCCCCGGCGGCGTCGTAGCGCCCGCAGGTGCGGTGCATGAGCCGGTGCTGCGCGTCGGGCAGGGCGAGGAAGGGGGTCTGGCCCCAGTCCAGCGGGAGCGGGCGGCCCTCCCACAGCCGCGGGGTGGGGCCGATCTCGAACCGCTGCCGCACGGGGACGCTCTCCGCGCCGCCGTCGGCGTACCGGAGGGTGTAGCGGGCGACGGTCTCGCCGACCGGGGCGCCCTCGAAGAGGCCGGGTTCCTCGATGGCGTGGGCGAAGAGGATCCAGTGGCAGTCCTCGTCCACGGGGATCACGGCGGGGGCGTCCTGCGTCACCCGGACGAGGGACGCCCCGTCGAGGTCGGTGCCGAAGCGGAAGGGCAGGCCGTAGAGCGCCCGCTCCCCGGCGAAGGAGGCGTCCACGTCGTCGAGCAGGGTCAGGGGGGCGTTCCAGGACGCCGCCAGGTCGAGGGCCCGGTAACCGCGCTGCCAGGTCACGCGGGCTCCACGGCGACCGTCTCGGCGGGCTCGTCGACGCTGGTCTCGGCGAGGACGGCGTACCGTTCCGGGGCCCGCGAGCGCAGCGACAGCGCCGAGGCGATCCCGCCCGCGAAGGCGAGCACGCCGAGGCCGAGCAGCACCGCGTTGGTCGCCGTGCCCGCACCGGTCAGCAGGGAGATGTTGGCGAGCGCGAGGACGAGGATCACGCAGAGGGCGGCGAAGCTGAGGCCGGGGGCGATCAGGGTGCGCCAGAGGCCCGCCTCGGGGGCGTTGCGCCGCAGGTAGGAGACCACGGCGAGGCAGCACAGGGCCCACAGGACGATGATCCCGAGGAAGCCGATCGCGCTGCCCCACAGCAGCAGTTGGAGGTAGGGGTCGAGGTCGAACGCGGCCCACAGCACCACGACGACGCCCGCCGCCGCCGTCTGCGCCGCGCCGGCCGCCAGCGGGGCCCGCGTGCGCGGGTGCGTGCGTCCGAACGCCTTCGGCATGAGCCCCTCGCGGCCCAGCGCGAACAGGTACCGGTTCGCCGCGTTGTGCAGTGCCAGCAGCGCGGCGAAGGCGCTGGTGAGCAGCAGGACCTGCATGACGGCCGAGACCGCGTCCGGGGTGTACCGGTCGAACACCCCGATGACCAGCCCGGCGGTGTCCTGGCCGGCGGCCGCCGCGATACCGTCCGCGCCGACGGCCTGCACGATCGTCCAGGTGATCAGCGCGTAGAAGACGGCGATGAAGCCGACCGCGATGTAGGTCGCGCGGCGCACCGTCCGGATCCCGCCGCGCGCCTCCTCGCTGAAGATCGCGGTGGACTCGAACCCCATGAACGCGCCGAACACCAGCGCGAACATCGCCGCGTTGGACGGCGTGAACACCGTCGCGGGGGAGAAGGACGTGAAGGACGTCTCGCCCGCGCCGCCCTTGGCGAGCACGCACACCGCCATCACCACGAGCACCGCGATCTCGAGGACGAGCAGGATCCCGAGGATCCGGGCGCTGGTGCGGATGCCGCGGTAGCCGAGCCATGCCACCAGCACGACCGCGACCAGCGCGAAGACCCACCAGGGCAGCGACACGCCGGTGTACTTGTCGAAGGTGTCCGCGGCGTAGAGCCCGAGGGCCCCGTAGGTGCTGATCTGCAGCGTGTTGTAGGCGAGCAGGGCCAGCGTCGCCGCGCCCGACCCGGCCGGCCGGCCCAGTCCGCGGGTGATCACGGCGTAGAACGCCCCGGCGTTGCGGACGTACCGGCTCATGGTCATGAAACCGACCGCGAACAGCGCCATCACGAGGCCCGCCACCAGGTAGGCGCCCGGGACGGCGGCGCCGCCCTTCAGGAAGTGCAGGGGCGCCACCGCGACGATCAGGGTCAGCGGCGCCAGCGCCGCCAGGACCGTGAAGACGAGGTCCTTCGTCCCCATCGCGTTCGCCGCAAGGCCGTTGCTGCCCGGGTGTTCGGTACCTGGGTGTGTCGACATGGTCATCCGCCTCCGGGAGTCCGCGGGAGCTCGCTGCGCCAACGCTAGGAAGCCCTCTCGCGCGGCAGAAGTGGACGTTCAGCCCCATCCGGAGGTGCGGGTTGTGCGTATCGTCCCGGCCGGTTCAATGGATCTGGCTCCGCCATCGCAGCGCGAACCACAGTTCCATGCGCACGTCGGGGTCGTTGAGGTCCAGGTCCAGCAGCCCGCTGATCCGGCGGATGCGGTGCCGCACGGTGTTGCGGTGCACGCCGAGGTCGGAGGCGGTGCGGTCCCAGTTGCCGTGGTGCGCCAGCCAGCTGCGCAGCGTGCCGGCCAGCAGGGCGGGGTCCGGGGACGAGGCCGCGTCGAGGCCCGCGAGGAGCCGGTCGGCGTACCGGGACGCCTGGGGGGAGTCCAGCAGCGCCATGACGCCGTGGAGGCCGGCCCCCGCGACCACGGTCGCGCCGCCGCCGCGGGCCGC